>BEHY01000006.1 GCA_002898735.1 Candidatus Thermoflexus japonica | reverse complement strand
GGCGGCTTTCTACGTGCATGACTATGAAACCCGCGCCTGGATCGATGCCACGCAGGCGTTCTTCGTCTCTTCCCCGCGCGTCCATTCCCCGATGGGATATGGCCTGGCGGCCTTCTCCGATCGCTCGCGGGCGGAGGCTTTCGCTCGCGAGCACGGCGGCGAGGTCAAAAATTGGGCGCAGCTCCTTCAGGAGATCCAACCGCCCCATGGCTCGCATTCCCACCCATGATCCGGGGGATCAAGGAGGAGAGCAGCGAAAACAGCCCGACCCCTTCCTTTTCGTTGCGCGGTAGAATGGAGAGGGATGGGACGGCGGAATCCTCTAAAGGAGGAGGGGAGCGATGACGTCTCCTGTGAAAAACGGATATGCAAGGATCGTGGGGCTCGGATTCCTCCTTTTCGCGCTGATCGCCAGTGGGTGTGGTGGCGGCGCGCCGGCCGGAGGGGCAGCGGGCGGCGGAGGCGCCGCTCCGGTGGCCCTGAAGGGGAACCCGGAGAAAGGGAAGGAGCTGTTCCTGGGCACCTGCGCCTCGTGTCACGGGCCGGATGCCAAAGGATTGCCCGGGTTGGGGAAGGATCTGACCACGAGCGCCTTCGTCCGGCAGCAGACCGATGCCCAGCTGCTGGACTTCATCCAGAAGGGGCGGCCGGCGACGGATCCGGCCAACACCACGGGGGTGGATATGCCGCCGAAGGGCGGCAACCCGGCCCTCACCGATCAGGATCTGGCCGACATCATCGCCTTCATCCGCACCTTCAATCCGCATCAACCTTAGCGGGGGAGATCGAAGGCGCTGCCATCGTGGGGGCGGGTGTCTTCGCGGCCCGCCCCCCATGATTTCGAAATCCCATCCGCCTCCTGGATCCGCGCGATCCCTCAGAAGATCCCCGTTCCCGAATGGTGCCGTGTCCGCCGGGGTAAGGAACCGATGAATCCCCGCGGCCGCGTTTCCCCCTTCCTCTGGGAACCATCGACGGAAATCGATCGATCGTCCATGGCAGGCCGGGGATCGCCGGGTTGCACCCCCGCCTATCCTTCGCGCCCTGTGGAACCCCTGGAGGCCGGCGGATCCGTTCCGCCCATCGCACGATCCATGGGTCCGGGGCCCCGAATCCCTAACACGCTTAGAATATATCCGGGGCGGATGGGAGGGTTTTTCCCCATGCCCGGGGAGGGGCGAGATCGGATGGGCTTTCCCCTCTCCTGGCGGCCCGCCCGGCCCCAGAGCCCCTTCGCTGTAAAATATCCGGCTGCCCGCCGGGAACGGAGGGCCGCGAATGCGGATCATCACGCTGACGACGGATTTCGGCGATGAGGACGGCTACGTGGGGACGATGAAGGGGGTGATCCTCTCCATCGCCCCCGATGTGCGCCTGGTGGATCTGAGCCACCACATCCCGCCTCAGGATGTCCGGCGGGCCGCCTTCGTGGTGGCGGAGGCGGCGCCTTATTTCCCGCCCGGGACCATCCATCTGGTGGTGGTAGACCCCGGGGTGGGCAGCGGGCGCCGCGCCCTGATCGTGGAGACCGAACGGGCGCTTTTCGTCGGGCCGGATAATGGGCTGTTCAGCTTTGTCCTGGATCGTCACCCGGAGGCTCGTTGTTATTCCATTGAGGAGTCCGCTTACCGGCTCCCCCAGGTGAGCTACACATTCCACGGCCGGGATGTCTTCGCCCCGGCCGCGGCCCATCTCGCCCGGGGGGTTCCGCCCGCCGCGTTCGGCCCGCCGGTGGCCGATCCGGTCCGTCTGCCGCTGCCCCGCCTGGAGCTGGAGGAGGAGCGCATCATCGGGGAAATCCTCCACGCGGACCGCTTCGGCAACCTGGTGACCAGCATCGGCCGGCTCCAGTGGCAGGGGGCGACGCTCGTCTTGCAGCCGGCTTTCGGGCCCCTTGCCCGGCGCTTTCCGGTGATCTTTCGGGCCGGCGAGGCGCGGGTGGAGATCGGCGATCGAACGCTTTCCGGCATTGTCCACACGTTCGCGGAGGGGCGGCCAGGCGAGCTGATCGCCTACCCGGGCAGCTCCGGTTTCCTGGAGATCGGACTGGTGAACGGGTGCGCGGCGGCCGCCCTGGAGGCCCGCCGGGGGGACCCGGTGATCATGCGGGTGCGCCTGCTGGCGCTGGAGTGATGGGCCGCCTCCAGGGGGAGGGCGGGCCGAACCGCCCCCCAGGATGTCGAGGAGGAGGGGCCATTCCGCCTTCCGGATCGGGTCCAACCGCGCAAGCCCTGAGGGGGAGGAGCGCTATGGCGCGCGAGGCCTGCTTCATCATCGAAGGCGGGCGACGGTTGCGGGGAGAGGTGCGGCCGGGCGGCAACAAGAACGCTGCCCTCCCCCTGATCGCCGCCACCCTGCTGGCGGACGAACCGGTCATCCTGCGGAATGTGCCCCGCATCCGGGACGTCCATATCCTGCTGCAGCTCCTGAGCGAGCTGGGGGCGACGATCGAGGAGCTGGACCCTCATACGTTGCGGATCGACACCCGCGAGGCGCGCCCCCGCCCCCTGAACCCCGAGCTCTGTCGGGACATCCGGGCCAGCATCCTGCTGGCGGGCCCGCTGCTGGCCCGCTTCGGTGAGGTGGAGATGCCGCCGCCCGGCGGGGATGTCATCGGCCGTCGGCGGCTGGACACCCACTTTCTGGCCTTTGAGGCCCTGGGGGCCCGTTATGAGGTGAACCGGATTTTCCGCATCCGCTCGAAGAGCCGGTTGACGGGTGCGGATATCCTGCTGGACGAAGCCAGCGTGACGGCGACGGAGAACGCGGTGATGGCGGCGGCTCTGGCCCGGGGCACCACGATCCTGCGCAACGCCGCCTCGGAGCCTCACGTTCAGGCCCTCTGCCGTTTCCTGAACCGGATCGGCGCCTGCATCGAGGGGATCGGCTCCAATACCCTGGTCATCCACGGGGTGGATCGCCTGGGGGGTGGGGAGTGGGAGATCGAGTCCGATCATATTGAGGTGGGGTCCTTCATCGGGCTGGCCGCCCTGGTCGGCGATGGGGTCTGGATCCGCCGCGCTGTTCCCCATCACCTGCGCATGGTCCAGCTGGTCTACCGGCGCCTGGGGATCCATTTCGAGGTGCATGGGGAAGATGTCTACGTGCCGCCTGAGCAATCCCTTCAGGTGGTGCCCGACATCGGCGGACACATCCCGAAGATCGAGGACGCGCCGTGGCCGGGATTCCCCGCGGATCTGATGAGCATCGCCATTGTGGCCGCCACCCAGGCCGCGGGCCCGGTCCTCTTCCATGAGAAGATGTTCGAGAGCCGCCTCTATTTCGTGGACAAGCTGATCGCGATGGGCGCCCGCATTGTCCTCTGCGATCCCCATCGCTGCCTGGTCCACGGTCCCTCCCCGCTGCACGGGGAACGCCTGGAGAGCCCGGACATCCGGGCGGGGATGGCGCTGGTGATCGCGGCGCTCTGCGCCGAGGGAACCAGCGTGATCCGCAACATCACCCAGATCGACCGGGGCTATGAGGATCTCGATGGGAAATTGCGGGCCCTGGGCGCCGCCATCGAACGCGTGGAGCGATAAGCCATGAGCGATGCGCCCTCGGGTTTCAGGAACCGGACGTGGATGTGGATCGCGGCCCTGATCCTGGTCGGCCTGGCCTGCGGGTGCGTGGGCCTGGCGGTGGGCGGGCTGGTCGGCTATCTGATCGGCCGGAGCCCGGGCGCTCAGGCCCCGGCCGGACCCACCGCTGGAGCTCCCTGGCTGGGGGTGGTGGTCACCCATGAGGCCGATGGGGCGCGGGTCCTTCAGGTGGTCCCCGGCAGCCCGGCGGAGGAGGCCGGCCTGCGATCCGGCGACCGAATCACCGCCGTGAACGGCGAGCCCGTCAACGACCGCCACCCGCTCCCGGATGTCCTCCGGCGCCATCGCCTCGGAGAGACCGTGCGCCTGACGGTGGTCCGGGACGGGGAGGAACGGACCGTCTCCGTTACGCTGGGCCGGGCTCCTTAATGGGACAATGGCGCGCAGGGAGCGCGGATGGACGGGATGACCCGGAGAAGGCCTCCCCTTTCCCGCGCGGCCGGCCTGGCCGGCTTCGCCCTGATGGCGGTGGGGATCCTCGCCGGGCTCCTGTGTCTCCTGCCGGTGATGAGCCCGCCCTCCCTTCTGATCCTGCAGGGATCCGAGGGGGAGATCCTCCTGCGCCGGGTCGGCCCCGCCCAGTGGCGTCTGGAGGCCCGTTCCGCGCGGGATCGGGCCTTCGCGGAAGGCGTCCTGGATGGGCTGGACGCCGCCCCGTTGCTGATCCTGCGACGGGCGGCGGCTTACGGCCAGCTGGAAGCCCTGATCGGGCCGGAGGCCGGGGAAGCCGACCGTTGGGCCCGGGAGCGGATCGCCCCGGCCGTCGCCCGGGCCTGGGAGGCCCTGGATGAGGAGACGCGGGCCCAGCTCGAAGCGTATGCCGCTGGGGTGAACACGGCCTGGCGGATGGGGATCCCGGGGGCCCGCCGCCTGCCGCGGCCGGATCCCCTCGCCCGGCCCTGGGATGCCCGGGATAGCCTGGCGGTGGCCGCGGGTCTGGCACTGGCCCATCCCGGATGGATGGAGGCGGAGATCCGCATCCTCCTTCAACCCCTTTCCCCTTCTCTCCGCTCTGCTCTGGAAGACCCTCGCTGGTCCTCCGTCCCGCGACCTCCCGACGTCCCGATGCGCGAGGCTGCGTGGCGGGCCTGGGCGGCGGCCGGCGCGGCTCCGGAGCTCGGGCTTTTCCGCGGCTGTCGGGAAGGCCCGGGGTTCCGCCTCCATGCGATGGCGGCGCCCGTGCTTCCGCTGCCCTGGCGCGCGGAATGGGTGGAGGAAGCGCTGCGCCTGCGCTGGCCCGGGATCCCGGGCGCCCTGGCGCGAATCCCCCCGTCCGGCGGGTGGTGGTTGCAACCGGCGCCGGGTGTCGGGGATCCGCTGGATCATCTCGAGGAGCTGGTTCGGGGGATCCTGACGGAAGGGGCGTCGTCCGCTTTCTGGAGCTGGGCAGCGGCGCCCGGGGACTGGCCCTCCTGTTGGGCGGCCCGGGCGACCCATCGGGAGGCGCTGCAAATGTTGCCGCCGCAGGACTGGCTGCAACGGCGGGTGCATGGGATGCTCCGGCGCTGGGAGGAAGACCTGGCCGCGAAAAGCCCTTCCGCCCTGGTCTACGTCGTATGGCGGGAGGAGGTCCTCCGGGCGGCGCTGGAGGATGAGCTCGGAGAGGAGGGGCTGCGGCGCCTGCTCACCCGGCGGCCCGCGGAGGCGGTCCTGACGGCGCTGCTGACGGAGGGGGGAGCCGGGTGGGGCCATTGGGACGCCCCGGAGCGGGAAACCCAGGAATCCATCCTGCGGGAAGCCTACCGGCGGGCGCTGATCTGGATCGGACGGCGCTATGGAGATCTGCACACCATCTGGGAATGGGGGAAAGCGCACGCGGCTGTCCTATCGATTCCCGGCTGGCCGTTTCATGCGGAAATCCCGGTGGGGGGAGACGAGCAGTCCCTCTGGCCGACCCCGATCGATCCTGCCCGGCCGTATCGGACGGCCTTCTGGCCCGCGCTCACCGTAAGAAGCGGCTCGAGGGTGGAGATCGAGACGGCGCCGGGGCCATGGTGGTGGCCGTGGCCTTAGCGGGCGGGATCCACGCGAGCCCGCTCCGTTTCCGGATGAACGCCACAGCGGAGAAGGGCGGGACGACGACCCGCGGCGGCCCTACGACGATGGCGCGGGCGGGGTGCGACGGGTGAGCATCGCCAGCTCCCGTTCCAGCTCCGCCCGATGCTGGGCCGCGGCCTGGCGTCCTTCCTCCAGGATCTGTTGCCATCGGGCCTGGATCTTCCTGCGCAGGTCCGCGCCGGATTGAGGGGTGAACAGCAGCATCAGACCGGCCCCTGTCAGACCTCCCATCAGAAAGCCATACATCCAGAGGATCGCGCGGCGCATGGGTTCCCCCGCATCCGAAACTCTATTTCCAGCGATCAGGGCTGGCGCCGCTGGGATCGGATCGGGCAGGCGAGGCTTCTCCCTTCTCCGGGTCCGGCCCGGCCCCGAAAGCCTGAGGGCGAGGACCAGCGGCGTAGCTCCCTTTATTTTAGCCTGCAAAGGCAATCCGCTCAGTCTTCCATTCTTTGGGGATGATGGGATCCGCGCAGCGGATGTCCTGAAACCGAAAAAGACCTGTTGGTGCCTCATCCCCTGGAGGAAATCTTCGATCCCGTGCTATGATGAAGAGGGCTGGGAAAGGCGGAAAATCCAGGGCTTTCTGCTATGCATGCGCCGAGGGATGTGTGAGGAAATGCGAGTTGAGAGCGAAGTCCGTGTGGAGATCGTGGATCTGGCCATCGCCTGGAACTGGGATTGCGATCGGCCGTTCGTGGAGATGATTCGGGAGGCCTGCGCGCGCCGCGGCCTCTCCATGGTGGACATCACCCCGGAGGATCTCCCGGGGATTCTGGAGCGGGCCTGGAAGGGCGAGTGGGCGTGCCGGGCCTTCTTCGACCGGGCTTCGGATTGGGATGAGGATTTCGACGCCCTGGTCGATTGGGCCCGGGCCGCTGGGGTTTTCCGCCTGAACCCTACGGAACAGGCCCGGGCGGCGTGGGATAAGGCGGCTATGCATCAGCGTTTTGTCGCCGCCGGGCTTCCCACCCCGCCCACGTGGGTTCTTCCCCCATGGGAAGAACAGCCCGAAGTGGAATGGCCGGAAGAAGCGAGCGGCCCCCTGGTCGCCAAGCCGGCCTTTGGGGGCGGCGGCGAGGGGGTGAAGCGCATCACGGGGCTGGAGGATCTGGCCGCCCTGCGCGCGGCCTTCCCGGATCAGCCGTTCCTGATCCAGCGGTATGTGCGCCCGCCCGCGCTCGGGGGGCGGCCGGCGTGGTTTCGGGTGCTTTATGCGGTGGATGCCGTGTTCCCCTGCTGGTGGGATCCGGAGACCCATCGATATACGCCGGTCACGGAGGCGGAGCGGGAGGCTTTCGGGTTGCATCCCCTCTGGGCGCTGGGCCATCGGATCGCGGGGGTGTGCGGCCTGCATCTCTTCTCCAGCGAGATCGCCATGGATGAGGAGGGGCGGTTCCTCTGCATCGATTACGTCAATGATCCCATCGACACCCGCCCCCAGTCGACCACCCCGGAGGGGGTGCCGGACGGGGTCCTGCGTCAGATTGCGGATCGGATCGCAGAGGCGGTCCTCCGGAGGGTGCGGTGCCGCTCATCCTGGTGACCAACGACGACGGGATCCGATCCCCCGGGTTGCGGGCGGCCGCCGCCGCCCTGCGAACCCTGGGGCAGGTGGTGGTTGTGGCGCCTGTCGACCAGTGGTCCGGCGCGGGGCGCAGTATGCCGGCCACGTCGGAGGGGCGGATCTATCCGGAGACCATCGTGGTGAACGGCGGGGCCCTCCGGGCCTATGCGGTGGAGGGGACACCGGCCCAGGTGGTGGACCACGCGATCCTGGAGATCCTGCCCCGCCCCCCGGATCTGGTCGTCTCCGGCATCAACTATGGGGAGAACGTGGGGTCCGGGGTGACCATCTCGGGCACCGTGGGGGCTGCCCTGGAGGCGGCCAGCTTCGGCATCCCGGCCCTGGCGGTCTCCCTGCAGGCCCCGGTGGAGCACCACATGGGATATTCCGAGGAGATCGATTTCCGCGCTGCCGCTTACTTCACATGTCTGTTCGCCGGGGCGGTCCTCCGACAGGCGTTGCCGTTTGATGTGGATGTGCTCAAAATCGATATCCCAGCCGCGGCCACGCCGGCGACCCCGTGGCGCTGGACCCGCCAGTCCCGCCAGCGGTATTTCGTTCCGGTGCGGCCGATGCGCCGTCGCCCCACCGATCCCGGGCCGCTGGGGTATCGGGTGGAGATCGACTTCGAGCGTCTGGAGCCCGATTCGGACATCTACGCGCTGGTGGTGGATGGGGTGGTCTCGGTCACGCCGCTGAGTCTGGACCTCACATCCCGGGTCTCCGAGAAGGAGCTGAGCCAATGGTGGGAGAAAGCCAGGTAAGGGTCTCCGGGGCGTTCCCGGTCGCGCCGACGGTCTCCCGCGGGGTGGTGGGGACGCTGTGGATGCTGTTCCTTCTGTTGGTGATCAACGGCTCGGCCGCGTGGACCGTGACGCTGGCCGGATGGGCGGATGGGCTGGAGATCCTTCCAATGGTGGCCCTGGGGGGCCTCCTCATCGGGTGGCTTCTGGCGGTCCGTCGGTTTTCCGGGCCCGTGGCGCTGGTCCTGAACCTGGGCTACGGAACGGTCTGGGTCGGGTATCTCAGCGCCCGTCTGATCCAGGTGCCCACCTGGTCCTTGAAACTCCAGTGGCTGGGCTATCGCCTCACCGTCTGGGCGGTGGAGGCGATGCGGGGCGGTCGCGGCAGCGACCCCCTCCCCTTCGTGGTCCTGATGGCCGCTCTGGTCTGGCTGGCGGCCAGCGCGAGCGCTTGGTATTCGTTCCGGACGATCCGCTCGTGGCGGGCGTTGCTCCCGGCCGGGCTGATCACCTTCGTGAACGCCTATTACTATCTGGGCCCTCGTCCGCTCACCCTCTTCCTGATCGCTTACCTTCTGGGCGCGCTGCTCTGGCTGGTCACCGTTCATTATGAGGAGCAGAGCTACCGGTGGCGGCTGGAGCGGGTATGGTTCGTCCCGGATCTGGGGGTGGACATCCTGCGGGCGGGGCTGATGGTGGCCGGGCTGGCCCTGGCCCTGGCGTGGTTGCTTCCGGCCGCCGGGCCCAGCGAGACGGTCTCCCGGGCCTGGAGCGAGGTCAGCCGGCCGCTGCGCCGGAGCCAGGAGACCTTCAACCGGTTGTTCAGCTCCCTGCGCTCCCAGCGCCCGGCCTATGGGAGCCCCCTGAGCCGCACGCTGTCCTTCGGCGGCCCGCGACGGCTGAGCGACACGCCGGTGATGGATGTGAAAGCGCAGGGGCCTGCGCGCTACTGGCGCGGTGTGGTTTACGATGTTTACACTTCCAGCGGCTGGCTTTCCTCGGGGGAAGAGGAGCAGAGCCGTGGGCCGATGACGGCCCTGACGGCGCGGCCTCTCTGGGAAGACCGGGCGGTGGTCACCCAGACGTTCACGGTCTATCTTCCGGGGAACACGCTGATCTTCGCCGCCCAGCATCCCGTCGCCGTGAGCCTGCCCTCCATCGTTCAGGGGCGTTTCACCGCCCAGGCCCACGACCTGATGATGATCCGCAGCCCGCGGCCCTTCGGCGCCCAGCAGACCTACGAGGCCATCTCCCTGGTCCCGGTTCCCGACGTCGAGAGCCTGCGGCAGGCGGGGACGGTTTACCCGGAATGGGTGCAGCGGTATCTGCAATTGCCCCCGGATCTGGATCCCCGCATCCGCCGTCTGGCCGAGCGGATCACGGCCGGTTACGATAACCCCTACGATAAGGCGGCGGCGCTCGAGGCCTGGCTGCGCCGCAACATCCGTTACAATGAGAACATCCCGGCGCCCCCGCCGGGCCGGGATGGCGTGGTCTATGTGCTCTTCGATATCCGTCAGGGGTATTGTGATTACTACGCGTCCGCCATGGCCGTGATGGCCCGCGCGCTGGGCATCCCGGCCCGGGTGGTCAGCGGATACGCGCAGGGGGAGTGGATGCCCGACGGACGCTATCGGGTGCGCCAGCGGGATGCCCACACCTGGGTGGAGATCTACTTCCCGGGCTTCGGATGGGTGGAATTCGAACCCACGGCCGCCCAGCCGCCGATCCTGCGTCCCCTGCGTCTGCGGCTTCCCCCGATCCCCACCCCGACCGCTCCCGGGTCGACCGATTCGACGCCGGGGGCGCCCCGGCCGACGCCGACCCGCCGGAGCCTGCTGGCGGAGGATTTCGATATCCAGCCAGGGGAAGCCCTTCCCCTGCCCCGGGCTCCGCGCTTCCCCCTGGGCCCCATCACCGCGGGCTTCCTCGGCGGGGTGGGGTTGCTGGGGCTGGCGCTCTGGCTCCGGGATCGCCAGCGGCTGCGCCGGCTCTCCCCGGCCGCCCGGGATTACCTCTGGATGAACCGGGTGGCGTGGCTGCTGGGAATCCGGTTCCCGGCCTCCTGGACCCCGATGGAGCGTGCCGGTTATCTGGGCAGTCAGATTCCGGAGGTCGCCGGGGCGCTGGAGCGGGTGGCGGAGCGCTATAGCGCCGTCCGGTTCGGGGGGCGTCGGGCCCGGGCGCTCCCGCCGCCCCCGGGGTGGGTGTTTCACCTTCTGCGCAAAGGGCTTCCGTGGCGGCTCCGGCAGGCCCTGGCCCCCTATCTGGAAGGGATCCATCGTTGGGCCCAGGGGGCCCGCTCCGGGTTCTCGTTTGACTTTCGTCCGCCGGGAGGGGATATCGGCCACAAAGGGCCCTGACGACCGGGGCTGCGCGGTAGCTCCTGGGGACACCGGGGCCGCCTGCTCACGGGGGATTCATCGGCCTGCCGGCCGGGAGACATCGAGATCCCTGCCCCTGCAGGCCCTGAATCGGAAGCGTCCGGAGCAGCGTGGCCGCTCGATACGGCCCTGCCTCTTCCAGAGCAATCGGCGTCCGGTGGAATCCTTTGCGGGAATCGAGCCAGGGAAAATGGAACCTGTCGAGCGCTCCTCTGAGATCAGCCGGCTTCTGGATCTCCTCCGCGAACAGCTCGAACGGATCGGGCAGGAGGTTTCCGGAGAAGGGCCGGGAGCTCCGAACGTGGATCCGCGGGGTTCGCTGCGAACGGCTTTAGAGGCCGGCCGCGAGCTCCTGGAGCGCTTGCGGGCACAGATCCGGCGCGAGCAGGCCCTTCTGGATCACATGCTGGACCCTCATCTGAGGACCCACCTGATCCGGCGTTCGGACCCCTGGCGGGAGGGAGGGGTCCAGCGGGAGATCACCGTGCTGTTCGCGGATCTCCAGGGCTTCTCGGATCTGTGCGATCGGCTCCCCCTGGAGGATCTCGTCCCCCTCCTGAATCGCTATCTTCGGGTGGCCTGGGAGGCGATCCGAAGAGAGGGGGGGGTGGTCGATCGATTCATGGGCGACGCGGTGCTGGGCTGGTTTAATGCGCCCCACGATCTGCCGGATCATACCTATCGGGCCCTGCGGGCGGCGTGGCGGATGCAGCAGGAGCTGGCCCTCCTGCATGCCACCCTCCCTCCGGAGCAGCGACGGCGCTATCGGATCGGCGTGCACGTCGGCGAGGCGATCCTGGGTCCCATCGGGACGCCGGATTACTGGACGTATACCGTAGTCGGCAGCGTGGCCAATTACGCCCGTCGGTTGCAGGAGGCCGCGCCGCCCGGCCAGATTATGATCAGCCGGGCGGTGTTCGAGCGGCTGCGGGATCGCATCGAGGCCCGAGCGTTGCCCGTGTTCCCGGTCCGGGGAGGGGCTCAGGTGGCGCCGGTTTATCGATTCCTGGGGTTCCGGGAGGAACAACCATGAACATCCTGGCGATGGCCAGCCTGGGGATCAGCGTCCTGTTGTTCCTCTATGCGCTGTATGTGCTGGTGTTGACTGGCCTGAGCCTGTGGGGGCGGCGCCGCGCGATCCCGCGGGCGGAGCCCAGAACCTGGCCCTTCGTGACCGTTCAGCTGCCGATCTACAACGAGGGGGGCGTGGTGGAGCGCCTGCTGGAGGCCGTCGTCGCGCTGGATTACCCGCGGGATCGTCTCGAGATCCAGGTCCTGGATGATTCCACGGATGAAACCGCCCAGCTGGTCCAGCGTCAGGTAGCCTTCTATCAGAGCCTGGGGCATCCCATCGAGCTGCTGCGACGGCCGAACCGGAGCGGCTACAAAGCCGGCGCGCTGGCCTATGGGCTGCAGCGGGCGCGGGGGGAGTTCATCGCCATCTTCGACGCGGATTTCATCCCCCCGCCGGATTTCCTGAAGCGGATGGTCCCGGTGCTGCTGGCCGATCCGGCCATCGGGGCGGCCCAGGCCCGCTGGAGCCATCTGAACGCCGGGGACTCCTGGATCACCCGCGCCCAGGCCCTGATGCTGGACGCCCACTTCATGGTGGATCAGGTGGCCCGCTCCGCGGCCGGCATGCCGGTCAACTTCAACGGATCCGCCGGAGTATGGCGCCGGGAGGCCATCGAGGCGGCGGGGGGCTGGGAAAGCGATACATTAACGGAGGATCTGGACCTCAGCTATCGGGCGCAGCTCGCCGGATGGCGGATCCTCTTCGTCCCGGATGTGGCCGTCCCGGGCGAGGTCCCCCCTGCGCTTCAGGCCTTCAAGGGCCAGCAGTTCCGCTGGGCCAAGGGGACCACGCAGACCTTCTGCAAGCTGATCGGGCGCATCTGGCGCAGCCGCTGGCCCTGGTGGAAACGCCTGGCGGCCACGTTCCATCTCGGAGGCTATTTCACGAATCTGCTGGGCGTGCTGCTGCTTCTGCTCTGGGGCCCCCTGTTGCGGCATTCGGCGGAACGGCCGAAATGGGCTGTGATCCTGGGCCTGGGGCTGCTGGCGATCCCGCTGATGTATGGCCTGAGCCAGCAGGCCCTTTATCCGGATTGGCCCCGGCGTCTCTGGGCGATCCCCTTGCTGTTCCTGGTGGGGACCGGATTAACGCTGAACAACACCCGGGCCATTCTGGAAGCCCTCTTCGGCTATCGATCGGAGTTTGTGCGAACGCCCAAGGGGGAGCGGGCCATGGATGCCGCGCTGGAGCCGGATCCCATGGGGTGGATCGAAGGGGCCTTCGCCCTGTATGCCCTTTTCCTCGCCTGGCGGGCATGGCGTCATGACCTCGATGGGGCGGTGCCCTTCCTGCTGTGTTACGCGATCAGCTATGGAATCGTGGCCTGGCACAGCCTGATCCCTGCCCAGCCCTCCCCTTCCCCCTTCCCGACCGTGTCTTCGGCGGCTCCCCGGATTTCCCTGGATAAGGCGGATCGCCGCGGCCCGTTCCCCCATTCGTAAGCCTCCGTGCGGGGGGCTGTGCGGCGGGCCTTCAGGGGCTCTGGGGCGGCGGATATTCTTCTGAATCTCCTGCGTTTATACGTTCAGCGGTCAACCCGGATCCGGAGGAGCAAACCACCCGATGCGCATCCTGGTCGCTGGCGGAGCCGGTTACATCGGCAGCGTCGTGGCGGAGTTCCTGCTGGGCGCGGGCTACGAAGTCGTGGTCTACGATAACCTGTCTCACGGGTTCCGCGCCGCGGTCCCCGAAGGGGCCCTCTTCGTGCAGGGGGATATCGGGGATGGGGAGAAGGTGGTGGAGACCCTGCGCCGATGGCCGTGTCAGGCGGCCATGCATTTCGCCGCCTTCATCGAGGCGGGGGAATCCATGCAGGATCCCTTCAAGTATCTCCGGAACAACGTCGCCCACACCATCGCGTTTCTGGAGGCGTTGCTGGCCGCCGGGGTGGATCGCGTGGTGTTCTCTTCCACAGCCGCGGTCTATGCCCCTGCCCCGGAGCCGCTCACGGAGTCTTCCCCCATCGGGCCCGTGAACGTCTATGGGGAGACCAAAGCGACGGTGGAGCGCATCCTGCTGTGGCTGCATCGCACCCGCGGGCTGCGCTACGCCGCCCTGCGCTACTTCAACGCCGGAGGGGCGACGGCGATCCGCGGGGAGGATCACCGGCCGGAGAGCCATTTGATCCCGAATATCCTGGCGGTGGCGCTGGGCCGTCGCCCCTATGTGGAGATCTACGGAACGGATTACCCGACCCGGGACGGGACATGCATACGGGATTACATCCACGTCGCGGATCTGGCCCGGGCGCACCTTCTGGCGCTGGAAGCCCTGTCGGACCGGCCGGTGATGGTGTATAACGTGGGGACCGGCGTGGGATACACGGTGCGGGAGGTCCTGGCGGTGTGCCGGGAGGTGACCGGACATCCGATCCCGGCGATCGAGGCCCCCCGGCGGCCGGGGGATCCGGTGATGCTCGTTGCCTCCCCGGAAGCCATCCGACGGGATCTGGGGTGGACCCCTCAGTTCACGCTGCGGGACATCGTCCTCAGCGCGTGGCGCTGGATGCAGGCCCACCCGGAAGGGTATCCGGAATAGTCGCTGCTTACCTTGCCTTTCACGCAGGAAGGAACCGGCTGAGCGTATCCATTTGTTGTTCTCCCTCAAAGGGGGTATCATGAAAGCGCCTCCACCTGTGATTCCCTTCACGAATTGATGGAACGGATGGGACAAGGGGGTGGAAGAGGAGCGATCGATCTCCTGCGCATAAGGAGGCGGCGATGCCTTTCCGTCTTGGGCCAACTGAACTGGTGATCATCCTGCTGATCGCCCTTTTGCTCTTCGGGCCCGGTCGTCTGAGCAACCTGGCCCGTGAGCTCGGGCAGAGCATTCGGGAATTCCGTCGGGGCCTGACCTCGGAGGAGGAGAAACAGGGGACGAAGCCGGATAAGCCCTCCTGAGCTGCATCCGATGGTTCCGGAGTCCGGGATGCGCACGCTGGAAGAGTGGTTGGAGGAGGCTGCGGCTTTCCATGGACATCTCTGCCCCGGCCAGATCCTGGGCGTTCGTATGGCGCTTCTGGGATGCCGGCTGCTGGGATTGGACCCGGAGGATCCCGGGGATCGACGTCGCCTGATTGTCTATGTGGAGATCGATCGGTGCCTGACGGATGCCATCGCCACGGTGACGGGATGCCGGTTGGGGCGGCGGACCCTGAAGCACATCGATTATGGGAAAGCGGCGGCGACCTTTGTGGACACCCGGACCGGTCAGGCGGTGCGGATTGTGGCGCGGGACGACGCGCGGGAGACCGCCCTCCATCTGGCCCCGCCCGGCCTGAGCAAAGCGGCCGCCCAGCGCCACGCCTACCGGATCATGTCCGATGAGGATCTGTTCCGGATCCAGCGGGTCCAGGTGACGATCCCGCCGGAGGATCTGCCCGGCCATCCCCTCCGGCGGGTTTTCTGCGCCCGTTGCGGCGAGGGGATCAACGATGGGCGGGAGGTGATCCAGAACGGCCAGGTGCTGTGCCGGGCGTGCGCGGGAGAACCCTATTACGTGTCTCTGGAAGCTCCCCTTTAGCGCTTCGCCGGGTTAGATCCTGGCCTGATTCGTTCCCCAAACTCGCTCCCTGGGGGGGTGGAGCAAGGGGGAAGGGGTTCTCCCGCTTTATGATGCGATCCCTACCTTGACATTGTTCGATTTGCCGTGCCGTCGTGACGTAGCACGGGCTTCCGCCCGTATAAGACGGTGAACGCGGGCTTGCGCCCGCGGCGCAGGCTTTCAGCCTGCGCTACAAGGCCGTCCCTGGCGCTCTTCACAATCTTGACGTTGTTCGATTTGCCGTGCCGCCGTGACGTAGCACGGGCTTCAGCCCGTATAAGACGGTGAACGCGGGCTTGCGCCCGCGGCGCAGGCTGAAAGCCTGCGCTACAAGGTCGTCCCTGGCAGTTGGGAGAGGTCAAAGAGCCCGAATTTAACAATGTCAAGCTACGGTGCAGCCCTAAAACCTAATGGGGAAGCCACCGCCCGAACCATACGGTTGACAGCGTGATGGCCCCTACGGTGAGAACCCAGAGGGGGAGCCCCGCTTTGAGGAAATCCTTGGGCCGATAGCCGCCGGCGCCCATCACCAGCGCGTTGGCGGGATGGGCCATCGGGGTGAGGAAGGCCGCTGAGGTGGCCAGGGCCACCGCTACCCCCATCCAGTGGGGCGGGATCCCCAGGACCGGGGCCGCGCGCAGCGCAATCGGCCCCCAGACAACGGCGGTGACCGAGGCGGAGAGCACCTGGGTCAAAACGGCGGAGATCCCGGCGAACACGAAGATCCCGATCCAGGGCGAGGCGCCGCCGATCTCATGGAGCAACAGCGCCCCCAGACCCTCCGCGGCTCCTGTTCGGGAGATCGCGATGGAGAGGGGCAGCAGCCCGGCGACCATGAACACCGTTGGCCATTCGATGGCTCGATAGGCTTCCTCCATGGTCAGGCAACCGGCCAGGATCATCAGCACGGCCCCCGCCATGGTGACCTCGGCCACCGAGCGGGACGTCAGGATGGAGGCCAGGATCACCCCCAGCATGATCCCGATGGCCGGGATCCGACGGGAGGGCCGTATGGGCTCCCCGTCGGCCTGCAGGACGATGAACTCCGGGTCGCCCTGGAGGATGCGGATGCGTTCCCATGGGCCGTAGACCAGGAGGGCATCCCCGAAGCGCAGGCGCTCATCCGCCAGCCCGGCTCGGATGGGGCGTCCTTCCCGCCAGATGGCCAGGACCTGAAGGCCGTATCGTTCCCGGAACCGGAGCTCCCGCAGGGTCCTGCCGATCAGGGTGGTGTGAGGGGAGAGAAGGATCTCCATCAGCCCGGCTTCCCCGGCCTCCAGGACCTCAGGGGCTATCGGGCGAGGGAGCGGGCGAAGCCTCAGGGTCCGTGCGGCCTCCTCCAGGCTGGCCTCCCCCGGGGGCCCGGCGGCGACCAGGAGCACGTCCCCGGGCTGGAGCGTTTCCGAGCGGGTTGGGGAGAGGATCAGCCGTCCGCCCCTCCGGATCCCTATCACCATCAGCTGATATCGGGAAGCGAGCTCGCTCTCGCCGAGCGAAACGCCGGATAGCGGCGAGGCGGGTTCGATCAGGAGTTCCGTCAGACCGTCTTTCAGGCCGTAGATCTCCGCCAGCTCCCGGTTCAATCGGTGGAGGCGCATCAATTGCCCGGCGGGGAAACGTTCCGGAAGGTTTCGCCACGTGACCAGGATCACCCACAGCAGACCGAGGAGGGCCGGGAAAAAGCCGACCACGAAGAAATCCAGCATGGTGAGGGAGCGCCCCTGGCTTTCCCGGACGAGCCCGCTGAGAAGCAGGTTGGCGGTGGTGAAGAGGGTGGGCATTCCCCCGAGCAGGGCGCCATACGCGATGGGGATCAGGATCCGGGAGGGGGCTAAGCCGATCCGTCGAGCCGCCTGAACGGCCAGGGGCATTGTCACGGCGGCGGCCGTCACCGAGTTCATGGTCATCGAGAGCAGGGCGGTCAACAGCGTCATTCCGGCCACGAGCCGTGGCGGGGAATCCCCGGCCCATCGGCTCAGCCGTTCGCCCAGGATGCGGGAAACCCCTGTTCGGTTCAGGCCCGCGGTGAGGATGAAGAGGGCGATGAGGGCGATGACGGCGGAACGGCTGAACCCGCTGAAGGCCTCCTGGGGGGAAAGCAACCCGCTGAAGGAGAGCCCCAAAACCAGGATCAGGGCCGCCAGGTCCGGCCGCAGCGCCCCGCTGATCATCAGGCCGGCCATCAGGATCAGGATCAGCAGTAACCCGATCGCTGAAAGAGACAGCATGGATCTCCCCAGGGGATCGACCGCGTAATCCCTCAGAACATCCGCCGTTGAGCCCCAATCCGAAGGGGCGGGATGAACCCTTCCGGAGGTCTAAAAGCCCCCAGGAAGAGGCCCAATCCATATGTTACCGCTCTATCATGCCAGATCAACATCCTGAGGCTTCGTCGCACGGATTCTGAAGGGTGATCGCTCACCCCATCGGCCTCTGGCTATGTTCAAGCTGCTGGAAGGACGTATTGAGCTTCCCCATCAGGACTTTTTGGGACCATGCATGGCGCTCGGTGCCCGGCACCCGCTTTATCCTAACGGCCTTCCAGACATTATGAGATAGTTCTAAAGTCATAGGGCGCTTTCCATTTCTCTGCCCTCTTTCCAGGGGCTTTTCCGGCAGTCCCTCCGGGAGCCTTGCCTGGAGGGAAATGAGCCCTGGGGGGAGAGCTTTCGCGGGATGCGGGCTGCCGCGGGGTGCCGAGGGCCAGCGAAGGCAGACCCGCATGGAAGGCAGACGCCTGACACGAAGCGCTCCGGGAGGGCGATCTCAACCGGCACCCTCAGCAGCCTGGCGAAAACAAAACCGATCTCGAGCCCCGCCGGTTGACAGGATGAAGGGAAGGGCGTATAGTTATACGCAAAATATGACCTCTTCGAAAGACGGTGAACGGGAGGAGTAGGCCTCGGGCCGGCGCCCAGAGAGGCGGGGGAAGGTGGAAGCCCGCTGCGCACGCCGGGGCTGAATGGGCCCGGGAGTCGCCGGACGAACCGGGCGGATCCCGCCCGCAGTAGTCCTGGCCGGAGTCGCCACCGTTATCTGGGCGGAGGGGATCGGATGGAAAGCCATCCTGTCCCCGCGAAGGAGTGGGGCTGGCTGCGCGCATCCCCTCGTCCCACCGACGAAGGGATGGGGTCTCCACCGAGACGGCGCGGGCCGGCCTCATGAGGGTGGCACCACGGGGCCACAACGGCGCCCGTCCCTCAGCGAGGGACGGGCGCCTTTTTTTAAACCACCGGCGCGGACGGGGGCCCATACCCGGCCCGCCCCGCGGGAGGATCGGATGCCGGAAGAAGCGATCCCTGCCCATCCCATCCGGGTGATCCATCGGACGATGCCCGCGGACCTGTGGACGCCCATCCGCCTGTATCAGGCCCTGGGTCCGCAGGGGCCTTCCTTCCTGTTCGAAAGCGTGGAGGGCGGCGCTTACCTGGCCCGATATTCGTTCATCGGCCTCATGCCCCGCACGATCTACCGGGTGGATGGGGATCGGATGGAGGAGATCGGGGCGCAGGGCGCTCGCGTCTATGATCTGCGCCGGATCCATCCCTTCGCCGTCTGGCGGGAGGCCCTGGCCGCGATGGCCCCGGAGCGGCATGCGGAAGGCTGGCCTCGCTTCATCGGCGGGCTGGCCGGTTACCTGGGCTACGAGATGGCCGCCTTCTTCGATCGGGTGCCCCGGGCGCCCGGCATAGACCTGGCGTTCCCGGATGCGATCCTGATGCGGATCGAAACCCTGCTGGTCTTCGACCACGTGACCCAGACCCTCTCACTGTTCAGCCTGGCGGAGCCCGGGGAGGAGCAGCAGGCGGAAGATCGCCTGACGGAGCTTCAGCGACGCCTGGAGGATCCCCCTCCGCCGGACTTCGCCCGCCCTCGCGGATCGAACGAGGCCGCCTCCTGGCGGGCGCACACGGATGCGGAACGCTTCGGCGCGATGGTGCGGGCGGCCAGGGAATACATCGCCGCCGGGGATGCCTTTCAGATCGTCCTGGCCCGGCGCTGGAGCCGGCGGATCACGGTCTCGCCCTTCGCCATCTATCGGACGCTGCGTCGCCTGAACCCTTCCCCGTATCTGTTTTTCCTCCACCTGCCGGGCCTGGGGCGGAACGGCGAGGATCTGGCGTTGATCGGCGCATCGCCGGAGATGCTCGTGCGGGTGGAGGACGGCGAGGCGACGATCCGCCCCATCGCCGGGACGCGCCCCCGGGGTCGAACCGCGGAGGAGGACCGGCGGCTGGAGGCGGAGCTCCGGGCGGACCCCAAGGAGCAGGCGGAGCATGTGATGCTGGTGGATCTCGGCCGCAACGACCTGGGGCGGATCTGCGCTTACGGGACGGTGCGGGTGGAGGAGTTCATGGCCGTGGAACGTTATTCGCACGTGATGCACCTGGTGTCCACGGTCCGCGGGCGGCTGCGCTCCGACCGGGACGCCTTCGACGCCCTGGCCGCCGCCTTCCCGGCGGGGACCGTCTCGGGGGCTCCCAAGGTGCGGGCGATGGAGATCATCGCGGAGCTGGAGGGAGCGGCGCGAGGGCCTTACGCCGGCGGCGTGGGATATTTCGACCCCCGGGGGAACGCCGACTGGTGCATCACCATCCGCACCGTGATGGTGCAGGGAGACACGGCGATCGTGCAGGCAGGGGCCGGGATCGTGGCCGATTCCATCCCCGAACGGGAGGAGGAGGAGACCCGAAACAAGGCGCGGGCGATGCAACTGGCGGTCGATGAAGCCCACGAAACCCTCGCCTGCCCCTCGTAATGGAAGCATCGCCTGTATGAAGGCGGCACCGGTTCCGGGAGACAGGGAGGGCGGAATGCTTCTGGTCATCGATAACTATGACTCGTTCACCTATAACCTGGTTCAGATCCTGGGCCAGCTCCTTCTGGAGATCGGGCGTGCGGATGTGCCCCTTCAGGTGATCCGGAACGATGCGCTGGATGTGGAGGAGATCGCCGGGCTGGGACCTTCCGCCATCGTGATCTCGCCGGGTCCAGGGCGGCCGGAGGATGCCGGCGTGACGATCCCGGTGATCCGCGCCTTCAGCGGCCGGGTCCCGATCCTGGGGGTCTGCCTGGGGCATCAGGCGATCGCCGCCGCCTTCGGCGGCCGGGTGGTCCGCGCCGGGCGGTTGATGCATGGCAAAGCTTCGCCGATCCTGCACCATGGGCGGGACCTCTTCGCCGGGCTGCCGAACCCCTTTATGGCCGGCCGTTATCACTCCCTGCTGGTCACGGAGCCGCTCCCCGAAGTCCTGGAGGTGGCCGCCCGCACGCCGGAGGGGGAAATCATGGCCCTCCGGCATCGCGTTCATCCGACGTTCGGGGTGCAGTTCCATCCGGAATCCGTCCTGACCCCCGAGGGGTTGCGCCTGTTACGGAATTTCCTCGCCATCGGTGGATTCCGATCGGGCCATGCGGGGCCGTGAGCCGGGAAGCCCCGCGATGGATTCCGGCGGGTCGAGCATCGGTTGGATCGTCGCCTGTTCGGGTGGGATGCTTTCGCAGGGTGCGGGCCGCGAAGGCGGCCGGGTCAGGATGGAGAAGGTTCCTTCCCGCCTTCGAGCCCGAGGCGCAGATGCCGCATCTGTTTCGTCCGGGAGGTGGAGGATGATTCGGGAAGCGATCGCCAAGCTGGTCAAACAGGAGGATCTGACTGTGGAAGAGGCGGAGGCGGCGATGGGGGCGATCATGGGCGGGGAAGCCACCCCGGCTCAGATCGGCGCGTTCCTGATCGCCTTGCGGATGAAGGGGGAGACGATCCCGGAGATCGTCGGGTGCGCCCGGGCGATGCGCCGGGCGATGCAGCGGGTGCCCTACGAAGGCCTCGCCGTGGATACCTGCGGCACAGGGGGGGATGGCGCCCGGACCTTCAACCTCTCCACGGCCGCCGCTTTTGTGGTGGCGGGGGCCGGTGTGCCGGTGGCCAAACACGGCAACCGTGCGGTCTCCAGCCCCAGCGGCAGCGCGGACCTTCTGGCGGCTCTGGGCGCCGAGCTGACCCTGACCCCGGAGCATGCGGCGCGGGCGTTGCAGGAGATCGGATTCGCGTTCCTGTTCGCCCCCGCCTTCCACCCGGCGATGAAGCATGCCATCAGCCCCCGCCGCGAGATCGGCGTCCGCACCATTTTCAATATCCTGGGCCCGCTGTGCAATCCCGCCGAGGTGCCCTACCAGGTGATGGGCGTGTTCCATCCTCACCTGCTGGAGCCCCTGGCGGAGGTGCTGGGCGCCCTGGGGAGCCGGCATGCCCTCGTGATCTGCGGCGTGGGCAACGTCGATGAGGTGACGCCCTCCGGCCCCACCCGCGTGGCGGAATATGTAAACGGACAGGTCCGCACCTGGGTCTTCGATCCGGCGGATTACGGCATCCCCCGAGCGCCCCTGGATGCCCTCCGCGGGGCCACCCCGGAGGAGAACGCCCGGCGGTTGCGGGCGCTGTTCCAGGGCCAGGAGAACGGGCCGCTCCGCATGGCGATCCTGCTGAACGCCGCCTTCGCGCTGCGGGCCGCGGATCAGGTCGAGGATATCCGCGAAGGCCTGGCGCGGGCGGAGCGGGCGCTGGAGAGCGGAAGGGCCCTGGCGGTTCTGGAGGAATATGTCGCTTACACCCGAAGGCTCGCTCAGGAGCATTGAGATGTCCGGGCTGGAGAGGATCCTGGCCTGGAAACGGGAGGAGCTGGCCGGGCGGATGCGGAGGCGACCGCTGGCGACCGTGCGGGCCGAGGCGGAAGCGGCCCCGCCGGCCCGGGATTTCACCGCGGCCATCCTCCGGCGCGGGGATCGACCGGCCCTGATCGCAGAGATCAAGCGGGCCTCTCCCTCCCGGGGGCCCATCGCCCCGACGGTCGATCCGGCGACGCTGGCCCGGGTTTATATCCAGGCCGGGGCTTCCGCCCTCTCGGTGCTCACGGACGCGCGGTTCTTCCACGGAGACCTGACCCACCTGCAGGCAATCCGCCGCGCGCTCCCCGAAGTCCCGATCCTGCGCAAGGACTTCACCCTGGACCCGTATCACGTTTATGAGGCCCGGGCGGCCGGGGCGGATGCGGTGCTCCTTATTGTCGCCGCGCTGGAGCCCGCGCAGCTGGCCGATCTGATCGCCCTGACGACCGCCCTGGGCATGACGGCCCTGGTGGAAGTCCATCGGGAGGAGGAGCTGGAGCGGGCCCTGGAAGCTGGGGCCCGGGTGATCGGGATCAATCATCGCGATCTGCGCACCCTTCAGGTGGATCGAACCGTATCCGCTCGATTACGGCCCCGGATTCCCTCCGGGATCCGGACCGTTGCCGAAAGCGGGCTGCGGTCTCCGGAGGACGTCCGGGAGATGGCCGCCCTGGGCTACGATGCCGTGCTGATCGGCGAAGCGCTGGTGGAAGCGGGCGTGCGTCCGAACGGCTTCGATTTCGAGGCGGTGGCCCGGTATGTGCGGTGGCTGATCGCATGAGGGATCGCGCCGTGGACTTCCTCTGCAGGCGGGAACCTGACGGGGGATGCCCCGCGAATCGAAGGAGCCGCGGATGGGGTTCGTGAAGATCTGCGGGATCACGGGTCTGGAGGATGCGCGGATGGCGATCGAGGCGGGGGCGGATGCCCTGGGCTTCGTCCTTTACCCGAAGAGCCCCCGCTTCATCCCCCCGGAGCAGGCGGCTGCGATCGCCGTTTCCGTTCGCCGGGAGGCTCCCCACATCCGGCTGGTGGGGGTGTTCGTCAACGAGCCGATCTCCCGGGTGCGATCGCTGATGGCGCGCATCGGCCTGGATTGGGCCCAGCTCCATGGGGAGGAGCCCCCTGAGATCGTGGCCGCCCTGGCCGATCGCGCCTATAAGGTCCTGCGCCTGCGGCTTCGGACCGCCGATGGGATCCCGACGGATCTGCCGGATCCGGAACGCTATCGGAGTCGGCTGCCCGACGGGCCGACGCTGGGGGTGGACGCCTGGCATCCGACCGCATATGGGGGAACCGGCCGACAGGCGGACTGGGAGGTCGCGGCGATCTGGGCGCGGACCCATCGGTTGTTGCTCGGCGGGGGGCTGACCCCCGAGAATGTCGCGGATGCGATCGCTCAGGTCCGCCCATGGGGGGTGGATGTGTCATCCGGGGTGGAGCGGGAACCGGGGCGGAAGGATCCGGAGAAAGTATGGGCCTTCGTGACCCGCGCCCGCGAGGCCTTTCAGGGTGTGTTCCCCGGAGACGGCTGATGCGTTGCCCGGCGGAGCGACGGAGATCTCCCCTTCTCCTCCGCCTGCGGGGAAAAGGGGGCAAGGGGGGTGAAGGGACAGGAAGGGCGGGTTCAGCGCTCCATCCCATCCCGTGCGGAGGTGAGTCCGAATGGCTTTCACCGAGGGTGTGAGGATCCCATGGGTTCCCCTCCCCGTTCAGGAGCGCCGGGGTTACTTTGGGCCCTATGGCGGGCGATATGTTCCGGAGACCTTGATCCCGGCCCTCGAGGAACTGGAGGCGGCATTCCACGAGGCCGTGGAGGATCCGGAGTTCCGGAAGGAGTTTGAAAACCTTCTGCGCACCTATGTCGGCCGTCCTACGCCGCTGACGGAGGCCCGGCGTCTCGGCGAGGCGGTGGGCGCTCGGATCTTCCTGAAGCGTGAGGACCTGGCGCACACGGGGGCGCACAAGATCAACAACGCCCTGGGCCAGGCCCTGCTGGCGAAGCGCCTGGGCAAGCGGCGGGTGGTGGCGGAGACCGGGGCGGGCCAGCATGGGGTGGCCACGGCCACGGCCTGCGCCCTCCTCGGCCTGGAGTGCGTGATCTATATGGGAACGGCCGATATGGCCCGCCAGCGGCCGAACGTGTTCCGGATGCGATTGCTCGGCGCCGAGGTGCGCCCCGTGGATGCTGGTTCGCAAACGCTGAAGGATGCGATCAACGAAGCCATTCGGGACTGGGTGACGAACGTGCGCACCACCCATTATCTGCTGGGCTCCGCCCTGGGGCCTCATCCGTATCCGCTGATCGTCCGCACCTTTCAATCCGTGATCGGAGTCGAGGCCCGCGCGCAGATGCTGGAGCAGTTCGGGCGGCTGCCCGATGTGGCGGTAGCATGCGTGGGCGGGGGCAGCAACGCCATCGGCCTCTTCGCCGCTTTCCTGGAGGACCCGGTGGAGCTGGTCGGGGTGGAGGCCGGCGGGGAAGGGATCCCGGGCGGCCGCCACGCCGCTCGCTTCGCCGATCGCGAGCGGGGGCGGGTGGGTGTTCTCCACGGCGCCCGCACCTTCATCCTCCAGGATCCATGGGGCCAGATCCTGGACACCCACTCGATCTCCGCCGGCCTGGATTATCCGGCGGTCGGCCCGGAGCATGCTTGGTTGCGGGATCGAAATCGGGTCCGTTACACGGCGATCACCGATGCGGAGGCCCTGGCGGCCTTCCAGGCCCTGGCGCGCCTGGAGGGGATCCTGCCCGCCCTGGAATCCGCCCATGCCGTGGCCGAAGCCATGCGCCTCGCCCGAGCGCGGCCGGGCAGCTGGATCCTGGTGAACCTCTCCGGGCGGGGGGATAAGGACCTGGAGACGGTGGCGAAGGCGCTGGGGAATGGGGAGGCGATGGAGCCATCCGAGGGCTCGCGGTAGAGCCCGCGAAGGAGAGGGACCGGCATGAATGGGATCGAAGCGGTGCGGGAAGCGTTCCGCCGGGCCCGGGGGCAGGGGCGCCCGGCGCTGATCTTTTACTGGCCGGTGGGCTATCCGGACCTCGAGGCCTCGATCCGGATCGTGGCGGCCCTGGCCCAGGCCGGTGCCGATCTCATCGAACTGGGCCTGCCGTTCTCCGATCCCCTGGCCGATGGCCCGGTGATCCAGCGGGCCACGCAGCGCGCCCTGGAGGGCGGAGTGCGCACCCCCCACGTCCTGGAGGCGGCCGCCCGGCTGCGGGCCATGGGGGTCCGGGTGCCCCTGTGCGTAATGACCTATATCAATCCGGTGATGGCCTGGGGGATCTCCCGGTTCCTCGCGGAAGCGGTTCAGGCCGGAGTGCACGGGTTGATCGTGCCGGATCTCCCCCTGGAGGAAGCGGAGGAGCTCCAGGTCGCGGCCGGTGCGGCGGGCCTGGCCTGGGTGCCCCTGGCGGCGCCCACCACCCCGGACGAGCGGCTGGCCCGGATCGCTGCGACCGCCACGGGCTTCCTCTATCTGGTTTCCGTAACCGGGATCACGGGGGCACGGGATCAATTGCCAGCCGATGTGTTGCGGCACCTGCGACGGGCCCGCCGGGCGGCGAACGGCGTGCCGGTGGCCCTGGGCTTCGGGATCTCCCGCCCGGAGCACGTCCGGGCGCTGGCTTCAGAGGCCGACGGTCTGATCATCGGCAGCGCCCTGATCCGGCTCGGGGAAGCCTCCGGCTTCGATGAGGAAGCCCTCTCGGCGTTTGTGCGGGCGCTCCGCGAAGCCATCCCCTCCTTCGTTGAGTGAGCCCTGTGGGTTCGGGCGGGACTTACGCCGTGGGGCGCGGATCCGGGAGGCAGGATGCCCCCTCCTCGGAGCTTTGGGAGTCGGCCCCACAGGATGGGCTCATCGCCTCAGCGGGTCAGAGAGGAGCCGGGCCAACCCTCTTCTCGCGCATTTCCCTAAGGGGGCCCCAAAACCTTCCTCTTTCCTCCTCCCTGTAGCCTGAAAGGCTATGGGGAGGGAGAGGAACCATCCTGCCTTCCCACTTCGGGCCCCGCGGCGGAAGTTCTACAATAAAACAGGAGATCGCAGCTAAAACGTTTGACAGTCTGTGCAGGAGCGAAGATAATGAAAGTAGCATAGGAGCCACGCAGCCAACCTTTTCCGCTTATTGTTTCCCCTATGGAGAAAGGAGTGCTGCTATGGCTCGTGGGTGTCGTCTTCTGACGGCTCTGGCGTTGCTCGGATGGCTTCTCGGGGCATGCGCTCCAGCGGCACCGACCCCCACGCCGGTAGCACCGACCCCCGCTCCCAAGCCCGTGAAGATCGCCATTGTCTCCGACATCGGCGGACGAGGCGATCTCAGTTTTAACGATATGGCGTTCAAAGGCGGCGACGATGCGAAACGGGATTTCGGAGTGGAGGTCGTGGAAGTCATCAGCAAGGTGGAAGCGGACTATGTCCCCAACCTGACGACCGCCGCCCGGGATCCGGATGTTCAGCTGATCGTGGGGGTTGGCTTTCTCCTGAGCGATGCCCTCGCGGAAGTTGCTCGCAAATTCCCCGATAAGAACTTCGTCGGCATCGATACCTACGCCCAGTCCATCGTTCAACAGAAATACCCCAACGAATACCCGCTCCCCAACCTGATGGATGTGGTCTACGAGGAGCATAAAGGGAGCGCGCTGGTGGGTGCCCTGGCCACCTTCCTGGCCGCTGAATACAAGAAGCCGCACATCGGTGGCGTCTTCGGCATCGAGATCCCGGTTCTCTGGAAGTTCGAGATCGGTTACAAGTGGGGCGCTCGCTGGGCGACCGAGTGGCTGGCGAAGAACAAGCCGGACAAGGCCTTCCCGTATACCAAGGATTTCGTCCTCTGGACCTACACCGGGACCTTCAGCGATATCACCAAAGGCTATGAGGCGGCCAAGGCCATGTATGCCCGCGATGCTGTCGCCGTTTACAACATCGCGGGCCCCCTCGGCCTGGGCATCAATCAGGCGGTGGAGGAGATCGCCCGGGCGCAGGGCCTCAAAAGCGGCCCGCCGTTCTGGATCGGTGTCGATGCCAACCAGGACTGGATCAACCCCGGATTCATTATCGCCAGCATGATGAAGCGGGTGGACAAAGGGGTCTACTACACGACCAAGCTGGTCCTGGATGGGAAGTTCCGGGATCTCGTGAAACGCAACAAGGGCGTCCTGGTGCTGGGCATTGGCACGAAGGTGGATGGCGAGCTGATGGAGGGCATTTCGGTCAGCACGCTGGCGGACCTCGATGAGTTCATCAAGATGGGGGAGACCGCTGAGAAGCTGACCGGGAAGAAGGTCCTCCCTGCCCCGCCGGATGAGATCCGGCGGCGTGTGAAGGCGATGCGGGATGCCCAGCCTGCCTGGATCTGGGAAGCGGTGGCGGAGCTGGAGCGCATGATCCGCAACGGCGAGGTCCAGGTCCCCATGGTCACCACGGAGGAGGAGATCAAGAAGTGGCGGGAGGAGCTCGGTTAAGGGCTCCTGGGATCTCCCGGCCGGAACAGGGGAGCGGAGGGGTGCAGGTGGGCGATCCGCCTGCACCCCTTTTTGCAGGCAGAAAACCTGTTTGGGGGTTAGGGGGCCGTCGAGGGCGGCCCCTGGATGAATGACCTTGTCCTGCTTCCAGCCCTCCGAGGCAGGCCTATGGGACCCCGGATTGAAATGCGAGGGATTCACAAGGTTTATCCCGATGGAACAGTGGCGCTGCGCGGGGTGGATTTCCGCCTGGGGCCAGGGGAGATCGTAGGGCTTCTGGGAGAGAACGGGGCGGGCAAGACCACCCTGATGAAGATCCTCTCCGGCCTTCTCCAGCCCACCCGGGGGGAGATCCGCATCGATGGGCGCCCTGTGCGGTTCCGGAACCCCGCGGATGCCCTCCGGGCCGGCATCGGAATGGTGCATCAGATCTTCACCCTGGTCCCCCCCTATACGGCCCTGGAAAACATCATCCTGGGCCAGGAAGGTTCCAACCTCTGGCTGGTCAAAGATCGCGCCCGGGATCAGGTGCAGCGTCTTCTGGAGGAAGTCGGGCTCTCGATCCCGCTGGATACGCCGATGGAATTGCTCCCCATTGGGGTTCAGCAGCGGGTGGAGATCGCGAAGGTCCTTTACCGTGGAACGCAGACGCTGATCCTCGATGAGCCTACTTCGGCCCTCACGCCCCTGGAGGTTGATGAGCTGTTCCGTTTCCTGCGCCGTCTGAAAGAAGGCGGTCGTTCCATCGTCTTCATCACCCACAAGCTCCGGGAGGTCCTGGAGATCTCGGATCGCATTGTGGTGCTGCGAAACGGCCGGGTGACCGGTGAGATCTCGACCCGGGAGGCCACACCGGAATTGCTGGCCGAGTGGATGGTCGGCCGGGCAGTGGTCCCTCGGGTCAGCCGCTCGCCTCACCCGCCGGGGGAGCCCGTGTTGATCGTGCGGGATCTGGAGGTGATAGGGGATCTGGGCCTGCCGGCTGTGAAAGGGGTGTCTTTTGAGGTGCGGGCAGGGGAGATCTTCGGGATCGCCGGGGTGGAGGGGAACGGACAGAGCGAGCTGGCGCAGGCGCTGGGGGGCCTGCGCCCGATCCATCGCGGCGAGATCCTTCTGGATGGGAAGCCCTTACCCGCCCTCACGCCAATCGAAGCCTATCGCCGGGGGATCGCTCACATCCCCGAGGATCGCCTTCGCTTCGGGATGGCGTTGAACTTTGAGGTGGCGGAGAACAGCATCCTGAGCCGCCAGTGGGAGCCGACCTTCCTGAGGGGATGGGGCCGCCTGGATTGGCCCCGGATCCTGGCGTTCACAGCAGCGTTGTTGCAGCGGTTCCAGGTGATCGCCCCCGGCGTCCGTGCGCCTGCCCGTTCTCTGAGCGGCGGCAACCAGCAGAAACTGGTGGTTGGACGAGAGCTCGCGAAGGAGCCCCGCCTGATCCTCGCCGTGCATCCCACGCGGGGCCTGGACGTCGCCTCCACCGCTTATATCCGGGAGCTCCTGGTTCAGATGCGGGATGCGGGGAAAGCGGTCCTTCTGATCTCGGCGGATCTGGATGAGGTGCTGGAATTGAGCGATCGCATCGCCGTAATGTATGAGGGGAAGTTCCTGGGGGTGGGCCCCGTGGAGGCGTTCACCCGGGAGGAGATCGGGCTCATGATGGGAGGCATTGTCCCTCAGGGGAGGGCGGTATGAGGCGCGCGCGACCGCTCCTCGAATCCCTGGTGGCCGTCGGTATCGGCCTGATAGCCGGGGGGGCGCTGATGCTTCCCTTCCGTTATCACCCCTTGAAGGCCTATCAGGCGCTCTTCCAGGGCGCCTTCGGGACGCCCCACGACGTTATGGAGACCCTGGCCTTCGCCACTCCGCTGATGCTCACCGCCGTCACCTTCGCGGTGGGAGTCCGCGCGGGCCTCTTCAACATCGGGGCGGAGGGCCAGATGTATATAGGAGCCATCGGCGCGGTATTCGCCGCCAGCCTGCTCCCGTTGCCCCCCGGGCTCCACATCCTCGTGGCCACCCTGGTGGCCATGATCTGTGGCGCCCTGTGGTCTCTGGTCCCCGCCCTGTTGAAGATCTGGCGGGGAGTTCATGAGGTGATTTCCACGATTATGTTCAACTGGATCGCCTTCCATCTGGCGACTTATCTGGCGATCTATTACCTGGCTGAGCCCGGTCGAGCCGAGCGAACCCGCCCGGCGTTGCCCACGGCCCGTTACCCGATCCTGGCCGAGGGCTCCACCCTGACGGCGGTGATCTTCGTCGCCATCCTTTTCTGCCTGGCGGTGTATTTCCTCCTCTGGGGAACCCGCATGGGCTACGAGATGCGCCTGGTGGGGGAGAATCCGGAAGCGGCCCGCTACGCGGGGGTGCAGATCGGCCAGGCGCTGCTGTGGAGCTTTCTCATCGGAGGGATGGCCGCAGGCCTGGCCGGGGCCAGCCAGATCATCGGCCGCCCCCCTGCCTGGTCCCTGTATGCCACCCTGGGGAACGTGGCCACCCTGGGCTTCGATGGCATTGGCGTGGCGCTGGTGGGCCGCAACCATCCTCTCGGAGGGATCCTGGCGGCGATCCTCTTCGGTGCCCTGCAACACGGAGGCCGTTTTATGGAATACCACGCCGGCGTGGTCTCCGAGCTGGTCCGCGCGGTCAATGGCCTGATCGTAATCACTCTGGCGATCCCCGAGCTCTGGACGCTGGTCCGAAGGAGGCTGACGCTGTGAGCGGATTCCTCTCTCGTCTGGGATGGATCGTGCTGGCTATACTGGGCCTGGGGCTTCTGGCCTATGGGCTGGATCAGGTCGGGCTCGAGCCGATTTCCTTGCTGGAAGCCGGGCTTCTGGCGATGACGCCCCTGGCCCTGGCGGCGGTCGGGGAATGTGTGAACGAAAAGGCCGGTGTGGTCAACATCGGCCTGGAGGGCATTCTGCTGATCACGGCTGTGGTGGGGGTGTGGGTGGCGGAACAATTCGGCAGCGGGATCGCGGGGCTGATCGGTGGGATGGTGGTAGGGGCGCTGATTGGGCTGGTCCTGGGCCTGCTGGCGGTCTACGGCCGGGCGGATCAGATCATCGCCGGCATGGGTCTGAACCTCTTCGCCCTGGGATTCACCCCCTATCTCCTGATGAGCCTGTGGGCTTTCCCGGGCATTCATATCTTCCCCCGCGAATTGATGGTTCCCCGCTGGATCACACCCCTTGGGCAGATCAGTCCGGTGACGCTGGCGGCGATCCTCCTGGCATTCCTGGCCCATATCCTGCTTCATCATACCGTTCTGGGCTTCCGGATCCGCGCGGTCGGCGAGAAGCCGGAAGCCGTGGATGTGGCGGGGGTGCGGGTGGATGGGCTGCGCCTGTTCACCAGCGTCCTGGGCGGGGCGCTCTGCGGTCTGGGAGGGGCCTTTATGCCGCTGGCCTGGTTCGGAGGGGTGGTGAAGGAGATCTCCGCCGGGCGGGGGTTCATCGCCCTGGCCTGTGTGGTCTTCGCCGGTCTGGAGCCGCTGCTGGCCCTGGCGGCGGCCTTTCTCTTCGGGCTCACCGAGGGGATCGCCTATGCTGTGGCGATCACTCCGGGCGTGAAAGAGCGCATCCCCTTCTATTTCGTTAATATGCTCCCCTACGTCGTCACCCTCCTGGTGGTGACCCTGGTGATCGGGCGGCGTCGCTTCCCCCGCACAATCGGACGACCATATACCCGGGAGTGAACCTGGAGCCGGGAGTTACGCCGCTGGCCTCCCGCTGTATATGTCCCTGGAGGATCTCGCATGTCCAGCGATCTCCGTCCGGTGCTGATGGATATGGATGGGGGTATCGATGATTTCATGGCCCTGGCTCTCCTCCTCACGATCCCTCATGTTGAGGTCATCGGCGTGCTGGTGACGCCGGCGGATTGCTACCTGGAGCCTGCGCTTTCTGCGGCCCGCAAGCTCCTCGCCTTCATGAACCGTCCCGGGATCCCCCTCGCCCGCAGCCGGGTGCGGGGGCAGAACGCCTTCCCGGCCATCTTTCGAAAGGACGCCTTCGTGGTGGATCTCCTGCCCATCCTGAACGAGACGGAGCGGGAGGGACCGGCGTTAGCGCAGGAGGAGGGCCCCGCTTTTCTGATCCGGCGTCTTCGCCAGGCCCTCCGGCCTGTGACCATGCTGGTGACCGGCCCTCTGACCAACCTGGCCCAGGCGCTGGATCAGGACCCTGGGATTGAAGGGCAGATCGAGGAGGTGATCTGGATGGGTGGGGCGCTGGATGTGCCGGGGAATGTGGATCCCTGGATGGAGCCGGGCCATGATGGAACAGCGGAATGGAACGCCTACTGGGATCCTCTGGCGGTGCAGCGGGTGCTGACTTCGACGGTTCCCCTTCGAATATTCCCCCTGGATGTTACGGAGAGGGTGCCGGTGACCCCGGGGTTCCTCCGATGCCTGGCCCGACAGCGCCGTTACCCGCTCTCGGATCTGGCAGCCCAGAGCTATGCGACCGTGGCGTGGTCCCGGTATTGTATGTGGGATGTGGTCACCACTGTATGGCTGGCCCGCCCGGAGCTCTTCACCTTCGAGGAGACGGAGATCGCTGTTCACACCGAGGGCCCAGGCCAGGGCCGGATCATCCGGCAGCCCGGCGGCCGGCGGGTCTGGGTGGCGGTGGACGTGGAGGTCGAAGCCCTCTACCGCTTTCTGCTGGAGGCATGGGCTCGTTAGGGCCACCCTCGCATTTGCTGTGGGATTCGGAAGGTCTCCCTAATTGGATTCACAGCCACCCCCGCCGTCGGAAGAAGAGGGCCAGCCCCGCGCTGACCCCGACCATCATGAGGAGCGCCATGGGATACCCCCAGGGCCATTCCAGCTCCGGCATATATCTGAAGTTCATCCCATAGATCCCCGCGATGAGGGCGTCCGCCATCAGGATGATCGAGGCAATGGTCAGGACCTTCACGATCTCGTTCAGCCGGTTGGACTGGATGGAGAGATAGCTCTCCAGAGCGCCGGAGAGCATGTCCCGGTAAAGGTCGATGCTCTCCGTCAGCCGCACCAGCCGATCGTAAAGGTCCTGGAAGTAGGCCATATCCTCCGGCTGGAAGATCGGCAGCTCCCGCCGGAGCAGGAGGTTGATGACCTCCCGTTCCGGGGCCACCGCACGGCGCAGCTCCAGCAGCGCTTTCCGCATCCGGAAAACCGCCTCGATCAGGCGCCCGTCGGATCCCGCGAACAATCGCTCCTCGATGGCCTCCACCTCCTCAGCGATCCGATCCAGGATCGGGAAATAGCGATCCAGGATGGCGTCCAGGAGATCATAAACGAGGCCCCCGGGGGCAATGGGGCGGGGGAACTCCGGGCCGCCCCAGCGGGCCATGGCGGCCTCCACCTCGGGGGTCCGTTGCGGGCGCACCGTGACCAGGTAGCGGGGGCCCATGAAGAGATGGACCGGCTGGAGCCGCAGCCCGTTGTCCGGATCATAGTCCACCGTGTAGAAAACCATGAAATAATGATCGGAATAGACATCCAGCTTCGGCCGCTCCCGGGCCCGGAACGCGTCCTCCAGCGCCAGGGGGTGGAAGCCCAGTGCCTCCTGGAGCAGCTGCCGGTCGGCCTCCTCCGGCGGGCAGAGATCCAGCCAGAGGAACCCGTCGGCCCGGGCGATGGCTCCCCGGAGCAACTCCGGCGTCACCGGGTCCATTCGCTGGGGGCCTGGCCAGAGGAGGGCGATCGCCATGGGGATGCCTCTACACGGACATACCTCGGGATGCGTTGCCGATCACTTCCGCAATAGCCCGCAGCGCGCGATCGATATCGGGATCATCGATCCAGTAGTGGGTCACCGCCCGAAAGCGTCGGGGGCCCCAGCGCAGGATCCGAACCCGATGGTCCGCCAGCGCGGCCAGGAACGCCTCATCCTCCAGCGGAAGGCGGGGATCCAGTTCGAAGATCACGATGTTGGTCTGGACCCGATAGGCCTCGATCCGGATCCCGGGGATCTCCGCCAGCCCTTCGGCAAGCTGCCGGGCCCGCCGGTGGTCTTCGGCCAGCCGATCCACCATCGTTTCCAGGGCCACCAGCCCGGCGGCGGCGAGCACGCCGGCCTGTCGCATCCCCCCGCCGACCATTTTGCGGATCCGACGGGCTTCCCGGATGAAATCCCGGGGGCCGCAGATCAGGGAGCCGACGGGGGCGCAGAGCCCCTTGCTCAGACAAAACGTCACGGTATCCGCATGGCGGGCCAGTTCCGCGGCCGGGACCCCCAGGGCGACGGCGGCGTTGAAGATCCGCGCGCCATCCACATGCACCTTCAGGCCGTGGCGATCCGCCAGGGCGCGGACCCGGGCCATATATTCCGGCGTCAGCGCAGCGCCCATGCATCGGTTGTGGGTGTTTTCCAGGGCGATCAACCGCGTGCGGGGGTGATGCACATCCTCGGTCCGGATGGCCGCCTCGAGGTCTTCCAGGCGCAGGGTGCCGTCGGGCTGGTTGGGGATCGGGCGGGGATGGATCCCCCCCAGGGCGGCCATCCCCCCGACTTCAGAGAGGAAGGTATGGGCCTGGTCCCCCACGATCACCTCATCGCCCCGGCCGCAGTGGGTGAGGAGGGAGACCAGGTTGGCCATGGTGCCGCTGGCCACGAAGAGCGCGGCTTCCTTCCCCATCCGTTCGGCGGCGGCTTCCTCCAGGCGCCGCACGGTGGGATCCTCCTCGAACACATCGTCCCCCACCTCCGCCCGGGCCATCGCCTCCCGCATGGCCGGCGTGGGATGGGTGACCGTGTCGCTACGCAGATCAATCCAGCCGTTCAGCATCGCAGGGCTCCGGGAACGGATCAGGTTATCCGGATACGGAGGGCCGGGCTGCCCTCGAAGATGCCCCCCGGCCCCCAACCTCTGGAACGTCTCTCACCTTTTGCGGAAAACAGCATATCTTCCAGATGATCCCGATATGTGCGTTTCATACGGGCACGATCTCCTCCAGGATGTGCTGTCCGATATGCGGCTTGAGGGCGGAGCGTGTCACCAGTTCCACTTTCATCCCCAGAAGTTCGCTCAACCGGCGCTCCAGCGCCAGGAAGCGGAACATCCCAGGCGGCTCCGTGAACTCCACCAGCACGTCCAGATCGCTCCCCGGCCGGGCCTCCCCCCGGGCATAGGAGCCAAAGATCCCCAGCCATTTCACGCCATATTGCCGGCCAGCTCGTCCTGATGAGCCTGCAAAATCTCACGGATCTCCTCCAGGGTCTTCATCGTGGATTCTCCCCCTGCCGACGGCATGGATTTTACAGAGGCTCACCCCGATTCGCCTCTTGGGCCCGGGAGAGGGCTAATCGGGAGCAGAGGCGGTGGAAAGACGCAGCCGGCTCTTCCGGATCCAGGGATAGCGATCGATGATGTGCTGGCGCATATAGCGTCCCTTGGATTCCGCCTGCAGCAGGCCCTCGAAAACCTGGCGGGGGACCCCGAAGTAGAGATACACGCCCCTGTTATAGGCGACCTCCAGGATGCTCCGCTCCGCGTCGTAGCGAACCGCGCTGATCATGCGGGAATCCACGCCGATCCATCCTGAAGGAAGGTGCCCCGCCTCCCGGGGGAGCCCCAGGGCTTCCAGCAACGAACGCCACCGCCGCAGGGGGGTGAGGGTGAGCACCCCTTCCTCCCCCCGGACCTCCATTCGGATGGATCCCTCGGGCATTCCTTTCCAGCGCAAACACAGGGTGTCGGTTTCCGGATCGTATTCCACCCACCCCCAGGTTTCCATGGGTCCTCCTTCCCCTTACGAACGATCCGAGGTTACGCAACGGATTTCTTCCAGAGGCTGGCCCGGCTGCTTCTTCCGAGGGAGCTCATACTCCCCTGGCCCCACGCCGCACCTGCTCCCCCACTTCATGGTAGAAGTCCACCACCCGACGGGCGATCTCATCCCAGTCATAGGATCGGGCCCGACGGCGGCCTGCCTCCCCCATCCACGATCGAAGGGCCGGATCCCTCAACACCCGTAAGAGGGCATCCGCCAGCGCCTCCGGATCCTCCGGAGGGACCAGAAAACCCTGGACGCCGTTTTCGACCACCTCGTTGTAGCCCGGGATGTCCGTGGCCACAACCGGGACGCCTGCGGCCATCGCCTCCAGGAGCACGATGCCGAAGCTCTCCATGCCGATGGAGGGGGCGCAGAACACGGTGGCGGCCCGATAATAGCGGGGCAGCTCCTCATCGGGGACATAGCCGATAAAGCGCACGTTGCGCAGGCGCAGGGCCCAGGCCTGGGCGACATAAGGGGCCTTCTCCGCCCGGCCGAAGGCGCCCACCACCAGCAGGCGGGCCTCCGGGCACCGGGCCTGCACCCGGGCGAAGGCCTCCAGGAGATACCGCAACCCCTTGCGCCGCTCCAGCCGCCCCACGAAGAGGACGGTCGGACGGCCGTCCGCGAACGGTTCCGGGGGGCGGAGCTCCGGGTCCGCAAATCGCGCGTAATCGATGCCGTTCGGGATCACCACGTAGTCCGCCGGGAAGTAGCGCATATGATACTGGCGCGCGGCCTCGGAGACCGCGATGCATCCATCCAGCCGTTTGAAAAACCGCCGCAGCAGCGGCTTCCCATAGTAATACGTCCGGCTGACCTCCCGATAGGCATGGAAGGTCCCCACCGCAATGGCCTGCGGAACCAGATCCCGATGCCGCAGCACCGCGAGGGGGAGCGCCGGGGTCAGGGGCTCATGGAGATGGAGCACATCGTAGGCGCCGGATTGGAGGATCGCTTTGATCCGACGATAGAGGCGTGGGGAGAGGGTGATCCGGGCGATGGACCCGGCGAAGGGGAAGGCGATCACGGAGGCGGAGGCGTTGATGAACCCGTCCCCGCTGGTCCGTCCGTCCGACGCGGGAGCGATGATGTGGGCCTCATGGCCCAGGCGCTGCAGGCTCCGGGCCAGATGGGCGATGTGATTGTTCACCCCGCCGGGCACCGCGAAATCGTAGGGGGATACCAGGGCGATGCGCATCGGTAAAGACCCCTCGCCGAACCACCGGTAAGGTTCTGAGGGAATCCGGCCAGCGGCCCGGAGGGCTTCCGCCCCGGCCCTCCGGAGGCCCGCGAAGGCCGGCCTCCCGACCGAAGACCCATGAGGGGCGGCCTGTCCTCCCCCTCCGGCCCTTTCGGGAACGCCCATCCCCATCGGCCCCGGCCCTTTCAAGGAGAACGCCCCGGGTTACCTCCGGGAAGGGATCCTCCAGATCGGCGTGGTCAGCACCCACTGGTCCGGGGCCTCCCGAAGGATCCGGGCGAAGATTTCCAGGACCTGAGCGACCAGCCGGTCTCGATGCTGCTCCGATTTCCCGGCGGGCTGAAGCGGAGGCCAGATCTGCAGGCGAACTCCCCCTTCCTCCCGCCGGGCAAAGGCGGGGAGCACCGGGACCCCCCGGCGGATGGCCAGCTCCGCGTATCCGTCGGGCAGCCACGCCGCTTCCCCTAAAAAAGAATACACCCGACCGCTTCCAGTGGTATCCCGATCGATGGCCAGCGCGATGATCCCGCCCTGTTGCAGGGTTCGGAACACTTCCCGCAGCGCCCCATCGGCGGGGATCAGGCGGAGCCCGTGGGCGCCGCGCAGGTGGCAGAGATGCCGGAACATCGCCGGAGGGCGCACGGGCTCCGCAACCGCCAGGGCCGGGAGCCCGCTGGCCCCCAAAAATTGCAGGCCCCACTCCACGTGGCCGTAATGGGCGCTGACCGCGATCACACCCCTTCCGGCTTTCCAGGTCTCTTCCAGGTATTCCCATCCTTCAACCTGGATGTGGGGGAACCATTGGGAGGGATGGCGGCGAGGGGCTTGAAAGAGGTCCACGTAGTTTTGCCAGAGCAGCCGGAAGGCCCGGCGAGCCGCCTGGTGCGCCGCGGGATCCTCCGATGAGACGCCCAGGACATGGGCCAGGTTGTCCCGCAGCCCGGCGGCGGAGGGGAGGAGAGGATACCAGAAGTCCGCCAGGCGGATCGCCAGATCGCGAGCAATTCGGGGTGGCAGCGCCTGCGCCACCGCCCCGATGCCCCGGAAAAGCCCGTAGACGATCCAGGCGAGGGCTTCAGATCCCACGTCCGGCAATGAAATCCTCCACCATCTGCCGCGCGATGTGATCCGGGAACTGCCTGGGCGGCGACTTCATAAAGTAAGCGGAAGGGCCGATCAGGGCGCCCTTCAGCCCGCGGTCCAGGGCGATCTTGGCGCAGCGCACCGCGTCGATCACCACCCCGGCGGAGTTCGGGCTGTCCCATACCTCCAGCTTCGCCTCCAGGTGGATCGGCGCCCCGCCGAAAGTGGTCCCTTCGATTCGAATGTAACACCACTTGCGATCCTGAAGCCAGGGCACATAGTCGCTGGGGCCGATATGGATGTTCTCCGGCGGCAGCTCATAGGGGATCAGGCTGGTCACCGCGCTGGTCTTGGAGATCTTCTTGGATTCCAGGCGCTCCCGCTCGAGCATGTTCAGGAAATCCGTGTTGCCCCCGAAGTTCAGCTGATAGGTGCGCTCGACCTTCACCCCCCGCTCGATGAACAATTGCGTGAGCACCCGGTGCAGGATGGTGGCGCCCACCTGGGATTTCACGTCATCCCCGATGACGGGAAGGCCGGCCTCCTCGAACCGTTGCTGCCAGTAAGGCTCCCGGGCGATGAAGACCGGGATCCCGTTGACGAAGGCGCAGCCAGCATCCAGCACCTGTTCCACATACCATTTGGTGGCCTCCTCGCTGCCCACCGGGAGGAAATTCACCACCACGTCGGTGCCCGTATCTCTCAGGATCCGCACGATGTTATCGGTAGGGCCAGGGGCCTTGCGGATGAGACCGGAGAGATAGCGGCCGATCCCATCATGGGTCATGCCCCGGTAGACCTTCACCCCCAGCCTCGGGACATCCGCAAACTTCAGGGTGTTGTTGGGCGGGGTGAAGATGGCTTCGGCCAGGTCCTTGCCGACCTTGTTTGCATCGATGTCAAAGGCGGCCGTGAACTCGATGTCCCGCACGTGATAGGGGCCCAGCCGCACATGCATCAGGCCGGGGACGAAGGCGTCGTCGGGGACATCGCGGTAATACCACACCCCCTGCACCAGAGCGGAGGCGCAGTTCCCCACGCCGATGATGGCGACACGTACTTTGCGGTCGGCCACGGTTGAACCTCCTGGAATGGGATGAGGGATCTTCAGGGGGTGGGAAGGATGATCCGTATGGTCCCTCCCATCCCCCATTTCTCTCCCATAGAGATTTGTGGAGCGCCGGGTTGTGAGCGCCCCCGCAGCTCCGGAAGGGTGCGGAGGAGGCGGTTTGTCCTCCCGATCCGCGCCCGGCCGCGCAGCTTCCAATCATAACGCAACTGGCCGTGCGGGTCGTTCCCCCCGGGGGTAAGCCCGGCGGTCTTATGTCGCTCCGACGATTTTCACCGGGTGCGGGCTGCCTTCGGCCGGTCTGGATGCGGCGGAAGCTCCGCCGGAGGAAGCGTCCCGTCGGATCGGGCGAGGTCGCCGTGATGGTCTTCAGGGTAAAATCCTGCGGATCGCCCAGCGAAGCCAGGGAACCCCCAGACCTTCAAGGGCCAGCCCGTAGATCCCTGCGCCGAGCAGGATGGCCAGCACCAGCCCGGGCCAGCCATGCGCGGTCGCCCACGGCACCATCGGCCCCAGAGCCAGACTCATCGCCAGCGTGGCCACACCGGCCTGCCCCACGGTCCGCCCCCATCGCGCAGCGTCCAGCCCCTCCAGACGCCGGGCCAGCAACCCCAGCAGCAAGATCCCTTCCAGGGTGGTCGCCACGGTGTTGGCCAGGGCCACCCCGCCGTGACCCATCGGCCCGATCCAGGCCAGGCTGAGGGCGATGTTCAGCATCATCGCGCCCACCCCCACCCCTACCGGAGTCCGGGTGTCGTGAAGCGCGTAGAACGTCCGGGCCAGCAGCTCCACGCCGGCGTGGGCCGGCAGGCCCAGGGCGTAAAACTGGAGGGCCTGGGCGGTCCATTCGGTGGAAGCCGCGCCGAAGGCGCCCCGCTGGAAGAGGGCCGCAATGAGGGGCCGGCGCAGCAGGATCATCCCCGCGGCGATCGGAAAGGTGATCCCCAGCAGGATCGCCAGGGTTTCCCCCAGGGTCCGGCGGAGCGCTCCGTGCTCTTCCCGGGCGGCCAGCGTGGAGAGGGTCGGGAAAGCGGCGGTGGCCACCGCCTGCGCCAGCACGATCTGGGGCTGCAACATCAATTGCCAGGCGAGGTTCAGCGCCGCCAGATATCCGGGGCCCAGGCCGGAGACCAGGCGGGTGTTGACCAGGAAATTGATCTGGATCGCGGCCAGGCCCAGCATCCGGGGGATCATCAGGGCCACCACCTCCCGAACATCCGGGTCGCGCCATCCCAGGCGGGGCCGGTAACGCCCACGGACCTGCCACCAGCCCGGAGCCTGAACGAGAAGATGGAGGAAAGCGCCCAGGACAACCCCCCAGGCCAGTCCGTGCACCCCGGCCATGGGCGCCAGAAACAGGACGCCCGCGATGATCCCCAGGTTATACATGATCGGGGCCAGAGCGGTCCAGAGGAACCGCTGGTGGGCCTGGAGGATCCCCATCACGATCCCGCTGATGCCGAACACGGTGGGCGTGATCAGCATGATCCGCATCAGGGAAGCGGTGAGCTGTTGCTGGGAGGAGGGAACCTGGGGGGCCAGAAGAAGCCGCACCAGCCCGGGAGCCGCCAGGCCGGCCAGGAGGGAAGATCCCCCCACCCCCAGGGCCACCGTGGTCAGGACTGCGCTGGCGAGCCGCCAGGCCGGCGTTTCCTCCCCTCGGGCCAGGTGCGTGGTGAAGACCGGCAGGAAGGCGGAGATCAGCGCGCCCCCGGCCATCAAGGTGAACAGCAGATCGGGGATGCGGAAGGCGGCCCAATACGCATCCAGCTCCGGGCTGGTGCCGAAAGCCCCATAGATCAGGATCTGGCGGAGCAGGCCGAGCAGCCCGTTGACCAGATACGCGGCCATCAGCAATGTGGCCGCTCGGGCGATCGCGCGGAGCGGGCTCACCGATGTCTTCCCCCCCCGGCTTCGGGGTTTGGGGGCGATGGAGTGGGGAGCGTTGCTCCCCACTCCCATCCCCCCTATTTTTTACCCGCCTCCCTCGCCGCGAGGCGGCGCGGAGCGTTCCAGCCAGATCGTGACCGGGCCATCATTGTGGATCTCCACCAGCATATGGGCCCCGAAGACGCCCATCTGGACCGGGATGCCTTCCGCCCGGAGGGATTCCGCGAAACGTTCGATGAGAGGCCGGGCGTGCTCGGGCGGGGCGGCATGGATCAGGCTGGGGCGTCGCCCCTCGTAAGGATCCGCATACAGCGTGAATTGCGAGACCACCAGGGCTTCCCCTCCCACCTCTTTCAACGAGCGGTTCATCTTCCCGGCCTCATCCTCGAAGATCCGAAGGTGGGCCACTTTTTTCGCCAGCCAGTCCGCCTCGGCAGGGGTATCAGTATGCGTGACCCCCACCAGCAGCACCACCCCGGGCCCGATGCGGGCCACGGTTTCCCCGCCTACATGAACGGCTCCCTGGCGAACCCGCTGAATCAGGACACGCATACAGGGTTTCTCTCCGGCTAACGTCGTCCGAAGGGGAAGGCCCCCACGCTGGCCAGGGCGACCAGGATCAGAGCCAGAGAAAGCGTGTAAGCGATCAGCATCCCGCGGGTGCGGATCGGGTGCTCCCGTTCCCGGAAGGCGGCCGCCGCGTGGGCGGCCCCGGCCGCCAGCAGGCCCCAGACCGGATGGATCACCTGGACAGGGGTCAGGGGCCCGCCTCCGAAACGCTGGGCCAGCCAGAGCAGGATCCCGAACGCGACCTGGAGGTCCAGGATCACGGGGTAAAAACGGATGGACCGCTTCAACAGAGAGGGAAGGGCGCCCCCCTGACCCTCCCGGATTAACCCGTAGAGCGCGCCCAGGGCGGCCAGAAGAACTACCCAGCGCCATGTGCTGTGAAGGATGAGCAGGATGCCCATAGGGATCCCTCCGGGAATAAGGATGGCACACGACGGATCCCGCCTTATCACGGGAGCGTTCACGGTGCGAGTTGGGCGGCCGTTGACATGGATCTGTGAGTTCCTTTAAATTCATTCGTGAAGCTGCGATCAGGAGGAGAGGCCATGCGCTTTTATCTCCTTGGAGGGCTCCTCATCGGGTGGTCCATACTGGTTCTGTCCTGCGCCCGTCCCCCTTCGCCGGCTCCCTCCCCGACTTCTCCAGCGGCTCCCCTCCGGCCCACGCCGACCATCCGGCCGGACCTCCCGCTCCCTCCGGATGCCTTCAATCTGGATGTGACCGCGGCCCGCATCGCCTTCGACACGAAGATGAGCGTGCAGGAGCTGGTGGAATTTTACAACACCCGGATGCGGGAGCAGGGCTGGCAGGTGCTGGGAGCCCCTGCTCAATACGGCCAGGTCGGCAATCTGCTTTTCCAGAAAGAAGGAGTTGTGGTCAATATCCAGTATCAGCACAATGATCTGACCCAGACCACCTCTGTCCAGATCACTCTCCCATAAATCGCGGATAGGCGGATCGTGGCGCTGCTCTACGATGGGGCCTCGTGGGCGCGGGACGCTGAAGGCGGCCCGCGCCCCACAGGAAAACCGGAGGGCTCGCGCGGTTGAGCCTCCCTGCAGGGGGGCGGGGTAGCCCCCTGAGCGCCCTGCCCGCCTTCCCTCGGGCGGCTCCGGCGGAGGGGAATCCGGAAGAAGGGTCATCCCTTTCCGGATCACATCCTCATCACGACGGCTCAGGGTGAAGCGCCGGATTCGCTCCGGCCGGACAAACGAGGGGGGAAGGACCATGAATGGTCCCTCCCCCCTCATTTCCTCCCCCGGGGCGGGCGTTTCCCGTCCCCTCACATCACCTCGACCGTCATCTCCTCGTGGACGATCTCGGCGAAACGATCCAGGTCCAGGATGTTCAGGCGCATCTGTTCTGGACCCTCCCCTTCGTCGGGGGGTTCCAGGATGATGTCCGCCACGTCTTCCAGCAGAGCCCGTTTGGTGGCGATGCCCAGACGGCCGCGGAGCTGTTCCGGCGTGAGCTCCGGATAGTAAGCGGCCAGGGTATCGAAATCGATGGCCGCCACCGCCAGATCTTCCAGGAAAAGCTGCTTAGCGATGATATCGGCGGCGTAGCGCTCCAGCGGATTGGCCCGCCGGCGTCCCCTGCGTCCTTTCCAGAGGGATTCTTCGGCCATTGCGGTTTTCCTCTTGCGAAATCCTCCCCCTGAGTATACGTGATCCACAGCTGCCCGACAAATCCACCCCGCGGCACGCCGGATCATCCTCCCCACCGGCGAGCCTGGAGGACGCGCGGTGGCTCCTGGACCCCTCCTCCCATGCGTCACGGGGCTTCCCATCCTCAGACCCGGCCTCCCCGATCCATCCCCGGAGGGTCCCCCTCTTGACAAATCCCCTCGATATCGATAAAATGAAAGCGCTTTACAAAAGCGCTTTATCAAATCTGATCGGATGAGAGCCCCGTTTGGAGCCAGCGATCCATCGGATGATCCTCAGCGAGCGCGAAGGCGGGTGTTCCGGCCAGGAGTCTTCTGCGGGCGGGAAGGGGCATGCCCACGATTTATGACATTGCGCGGGAAGCGGGCGTTTCCATCACCACGGTCTCCAACATCCTGAACAATAAAGGCCGGTTCAAGCCGGAGACCGTGGCACGGGTGCTGGAGGCGGTCGAGCGCCTCAAATACCGCCCGAATTTCGCCGCCAAAAGCCTGGCCGCCCGTCGGACGAACACAGTGACCCTCTCCGCGCTGCTCACTCCCGAGTCCTTCGATCCCCTCAATCTCCAGTATTTTGGCGCCATTGCGCAAGCCGTCAGCCGCTCCGGCTTTAATTTCCTTCTTCATATCAGCCACGATCTGGAATCCTTTGAGCGTTTTGCCTCCACCGGGATCTGCGACGGCTGGCTGCTGATGATGATCCGCCGTCAGGATGAGCGCATCGCCCTTCTGAAGGAGCTGGGGGTTCCCTTCGTCTCGATCGGCCGGCCGGACGAGATGGAGGGGGTGGACATCGTGGATACGGATTTTGAGCAGACGGCCCGGCTGGCGCTGGAGCATCTGCTGGCCCTGGGGCACCGGCGGATCGCCTATCTGGCGGAGCCGCTGGAGTTCGGCTATTCCGCGATCCGCCTCCGGGCGTATCTCGCTTGTCTGAAGGAATATGGCCTGGAGGGAAACGCGGACCTGGTGGCGGAGACCGATGGAACCGAGGCCGGGACGGTGCGGGCGCTGGAGGCGCTCTGGTCCAGGGATCGTTCGATCACGGCGATCATCACCCATGACATCCCGGCCCTCACGGTGCTGCGCACGCTCCGGGAGTGGGGGTTGGAGATCCCGAGGGATGTTTCGGTGATTGGATGTTCCGATTCCCCGCTGGCCGCGCTGGCGGATCCCCCGTTGACCACGATCAACCTGTATGTAGAGCGGATCGCGGAGGCGGCGGCGGAGGCCCTGGCCCGCCGGTTGCAGGAGCCGGAAGCCCCGCCCGCTCACATCCTCATCCCCGCGCGGCTGGTGGTGCGGGAGTCCACCGGCCCGGCGCCGCGTTGAGCAGCCGGCGAAAACCCAGCAGAAACGGAGGAGGGGCCATGGATCAGCGGCGGCGCATCGCGGTATGGACAGCGGTATGGGCATTCGTTCTGATTCTGAGCTTGATCCTTCCCTTCCGCGGGCAACGGGCGCGAGCGGCCACCAATGATAACAATGTGGAATGGCTCGGCCTGGGCCATGATAGCCGTAGCTCCTTCTATCGCAACCCGGTGGGGGCAATCCCGACGGGCCAGCGTGTCCATCTGCGCCTTCGCGTATATCGCTACGATATTACGGGGGCGGTGGTCCGCATCTGGAACAGCGCCGCAGGCCGGGAGGAGCTTTACCCCATGGCCTGGGAGACCAATGACGCGACCTATGATTACTGGGGTGTGGATCTACCGGCCTATACCGCTCCGACGGTCCTCTGGTATCACTTCCGGATCTATGATGGCGCTGCAACGGCTTACTACGCTGATGATGGCGCGCGGGATGGCGGCTGGGGAGCGGCTTACGGTAATGAGGCCGACGCCCAGGCCAATGATTACAACATCACGATTTATGACCCCAATTTCACGACTCCAGACTGGCTGAAGAATGCAGTCATTTACCAGATCTTCCCGGATCGCTTCTACAATGGTGATTCGTCGAACGATCCCAGGACTACGGAGAAAGTCTATGGGGATTCGGTGCTCTTCCACACCAACTGGTTTGATCTCCCGGAGAATCCGCCCCGGGGCCGGGACTTCTATGGGGGAGATCTGGCGGGGATTCTGTCCAAAGTGGATCTGTTGCGGGATCTCGGGGTCACCACCCTCTATCTGAACCCGATCTTTACGTCGCCCTCGAACCACAAATACGACATTACGAATTACTTCCAGATTGATCCCCACTTTGGAACGCTAACCACCTTTCAGAATCTGGCCAGCGCTTTACATAATCGGGGGATGCGTTTGATCCTGGATGGGGTGTTCAATCACACCAGTGTGGCCCATCCCTTCTTCCAGGATGTGGTGCAGCGAGGCTCGGCTTCTCCCTACTGGTCGTGGTATACCGTCTATCGCTATCCGATCCGGTGGTTTGATGACCAGAACCGAAATCACCTCTGGGATCCCGGGGAGCCGCAGGTGAATTGGGACAGCCCGCTGCAGGGCATCCTGGGCTCTCCGGATTATGACAGCTGGTGGGGCTTCGCCACGCTGCCGGAATGGACGGAGGTCCAGGCGGTTCGAGATTACGTGTATGGATCATCGGGGGCCGTGGCGCGCTACTGGCTGCAACAGGGAGCTGACGGATGGCGGCTGGATGTGGCGGATGAGGTAAGCCACTCCTTCTGGCAGGGCTTCCGGGCGGCAGTGAAGGCAACCCGGGCCGATGCCCCGGTGATCGGTGAAATTTGGGGGGATGCCAGCGAGTATCTCACGGGCCGGGAGATGGACAGCGTGATGAACTACCGGCTGAAGTTCGCGGTGACGGATTTCATCGCCCGGCGTTCCATCGGACCCACCGCCTTTCATCAGCGGCTCCTGGCCATCTGGGAAGATTATCCACCCCAGGCATGGTATGCCCTCATGAACCTGCTGGATTCCCATGACACCGCTCGCTTTCTGTATGATGCGGGCGGCGACAAGGCGCGCCTGCGGCTGGCCTATCTCTTCCTGATGACCTATCCGGGTGCCCCCACCATCTACTACGGGGATGAGGTGGGCCTGACGGGAGCCAGCGATCCGGATAACCGGCGCACATATCCCTGGGGCCAGGAGGATCAGGCGCTCCGCGCCGATGTGAAGCGGCTGATTCGCATCCGATCCCTCTATGCGGCGTTACGGACCGGCGGGATCGCCCATGGGGCGATCCTGGATGAAGCGAGCGGCACGTATGGTTATCGCCGCTGGGATAGTTCCTTCAAGCTGCTGGTTGGTCTCAACAATAGCGACTCCGGTCGAATCCTCTCCTTCCCCGTCTCCGGCTATCTGACCGATGGAACGCGGGTCACCGATCTCTGGAACGGGGGGCAGTACGCGGTCAGCGGGGGGAAGGTGGGGGTCCCGGTCCCACCCAAGGGTGGGACGATCCTGGTCGCCGGCGCCTCAGGCGACGTGAAGGTGACGTTCACGGTTCAGGGCTATGTGACTTACTACGGCCAGAACATCTTTGTGGTCGGTGATGCGCCGGAGCTCGGGTTCTGGGATCCGGCCAAAGCGCGGCCGCTCTCATGGGTGAACTCGAACACCTGGTCCGGGGATGTCTATTTCACCGATTACAGCAAGTGTGCGACGCTCCAATACAAATACATTGTCAAGAACCCGGACGGCTCTGTGATCTGGGAAGGCGGCGCCAACCACATCCGCACGCTTCCCTGTTCGGGTGCGGCATCCTTCAATGATTCATGGCAACCGTAAGGGAGGGGTGTGTCCTCTTCCCCTTCCCTTCATCGCCGGAAGGGCGATAGGGGGAAGGGGATTGGACTGGGGGGAGAGCTTGAGCGCCGGGATTGTGCCTGCGGATCCGAGGGATTCGCACAGGCCGCTGGAACAAACCGCAAGGCCTTTCCAGGATCTGGGGAGCTTCCGGAGGTTCTCGAGCGCGGCTTTGAGGCCTCCGAGGCGGGATAATCTTAAGACTCCCGAAATGGAGGAGGTGGAAGATGGTTCCGCGACGGTTCCATATGGTGATGGTGGTTCTGGTTTTGCTGGGCCTGCTGGCGGCCGCCTGCGCGCCGGCCGCCACGCCCACGCCGACCCAGGCGCCTGCCCCCACCCAGCCCCCTCAGCCCACCCAGGCGCCCGCTCCCACCCCCACCGCGGCGCCCAAGGTGAAGATCACCTACTGGGAGCAGGAAAACGAGGAGGTGGATGCCTTCCTGGATGAACTGGTGGCCGAGTTCATGAAGGCTCACCCCAACATCACCGTTGAGCGCGTGCACTACGGAAACGAGGAGCTCCGCGACCAGTTCCAGGCGGCCAGCCTGGCCGGGGCAGCCCCCGAGCTAGTGCGGGTGCCCAATGACTTCGCCGGCCCCTTCAGCGCTCTGGGGATCATCGCCAAAGCCACCGATGTCTTCGATAAGGCGTTCCTGGACCAGTTCATCCCCGAGGCCCTGAATGCCACCCGGGTGAAGGGGGAGATCTGGGGGGTGCCCGACAACTACGGCAACCACCTGATGTTGCTCTACAATAAGGATCTGGTCAAGGAGCCCCCCAAGGACACCGATGAGCTGATCAAGATGGCCCAGGAGCTCACCAAGGGGGAGATCCAGGGATTCGCCTATAACCTCAACGAGCCCTTCTGGCTGGCCCCCTGGCTGGGCGCCTTCGGGACCTGGCCGCTGGATGAGAACGATAAACCGACCTTTGACAACGAGGGCACGGTGGGGGCTCTCCAGTTCGTCCAGGATCTGAAGTTCAAGCACAAAGTGGTCCCCCAGGAGTGCGACTACAACTGTGCCGATACCCTCTTCAAGGAGGGGAAGGCGGCGATGATCATCAACGGCGACTGGTCCCTGGGCGGCTATGCCCAGGTCCTGGGCGATAAACTGGGCGTGGCGCCGATCCCGAAGGTCACCGCCACCGGCAAATACCCCACGCCGATGACCGGCGGCAAATACTGGATGGTCTCCAAGGCCGTTCTCCAGGATCCTGCCAAGGTGGAAGCAGTGAAGACCTTTGTGGCCTACATGACCTCGGCGGACGTCCAGAAGAAGTGGATCGAGAAGTTCAAGCGCCTGCCTTCCCTGAAGGCTCTGAAGGATGACCCGGCGATCCAGAACGACCCGATCCTGAAGGGTTCCTTTGAGCAGCTGCTGCTGGGCCGGCCGATGCCCGCCGCCCCGGAGATGCGCTGCGCCTGGGATGCTATGCGCCCGAACCTGGAGGGGGTGATGGCCGGGACGCTCAAGCCGGCCGATGCGGCGAAGGCGATGCAGCAGGCGGCGGATCAGTGCGTGGCGGAGCTGGGGAAGAAGTAAGCCGGAGAAAGGGGGGGGCCCGGAGCCCTCCCCCTTTTTGATCGATGGGGAGGCTTTCTGGGGCTGGGCCGGCCGCCTCGGACGGGCTGGCCTGGCCCCCCAGATGGAAGCCGAACGGATTCACAGCGGTCAAGCAGGAGGCGCATCGTGGGGGCGCTGACTCCTGAAGTGATGGCTCGCTCTCTGAGCCAGGTCCTCGGCTTCATCCTGGCGATCGCGCTGGTTCTTGCCCTCCTGGAGGGTTATGTGTATCTTCTCTTTTTCCGAAGGCCCCGTTCCCTCCTGGGGGCGATCTTCACCCGCACGGTCCAGGGCGCCATGGCGGCCTTCCTGCTCCTCCTGGTCCTCCGGTTTCTGGACCGTATGGGGTTGATCGCGGATCTGGTGGCGGCTCTGGGATTGGCTCCTCTCCTGGCTTTCCCCGAACGGGCGTGGGCGGCGTGGTCCGCTTTTTCCCCCATGCCCTGGCGTCTGCTCCTTCCCTTTTTCCTCATCCTGGCCCTGGAGCTCCTGATCTACCTCACCGGGGAGCCGCGCCCATCGCGCCTGGGCCTGGCCTATGTTCTGATCCTGCCGGCCCTGATCGGCATCAGCTTCCTGATCGTCATCCCTTTCCTGTTTGAGGTGCGCCTGGCTTTCTCGAACATGGCCATGTATACGGCCCAGAATCCGGAGTTCGGGCTTCGCTATGGCGTGGAGAACTTCATCAAGGTGTTCACCGGGCCGGTTGCCAAGGACGCCACGTTCTTCGAGGTGTTCGGGCGGACGGTGCTGTGGACGGTCATTAACGTTTTCTTCCATGTCACCGGCGGCCTCATCCTGGCCCTGCTGTTGAATCGTCCGATGCGGCTGCGAGGCCTTTACCGGACGATCCTGATCCTCCCCTGGGCCGTTCCCTCGACGATCACGGCCATGGCCTGGCGGAACGAGTTCGATTTCCGATACGGGTTGTTCAACATCCTGCTCCGGAACGCCCAGCAGTTCTTTACGGATCTGGCGGCCCAAACCCAGTCGCTTCCTCTGGTTTACGATCTCTTTGCCTGGCTCTCTCAGGCGGTCCACCCTGTTCCCTGGCGCCAGGATCCCACATGGGCGTTCATCTCCGTGGTGATGACCAACGTCTGGCTGGGGATCCCCTTCATGATGGTGGTGATCCTGGGCGGGCTGCAGAGCATCTCCCAGGAATACTATGAGGCGGCGGAGATCGATGGGGCCAGCAAGTGGCAGCAGTTCCGACACATCACCCTGCCGCTGTTGCGGCCAGTCCTGGTGCCGGCCACGATCCTGGGGACGGTGTGGACGTTCAACCGGTTCGAGGTGATCTATCTGGTGACCCAGGGCGGGCCTCAGGAGAAGACCGATATCCTGGTCTCCTCGCTCTACAAAGCCATCTTCCAGTTTTACCGTTACGGGTTCAGCGCGGCTTTCGCGCTGGTGATTTTCTTCATTCTGCTCCTGTGGTCGATCTTCTACCTGCGGATCACGAAGGGATTGCGGGGGATTTACGAATGAAGGGGAAAGGGTTCTGGCCTTCGGCGGTGGAAGCGCCTGCCGCGCCGGCCCGGCCCTGGCCGCGCCTCCAGCTGCGGGCGTTGTTCTACCGGCCTCGCGGGGATAGCCCGGTCAAGCGGCTGTTCATCCATCTGGCGCTGTGGGTTGCCTGTTTGATCGCCGTTTATCCGGTTCTGCGGGTGGTCACCATCTCCCTGCGGCCGGCGAACAAGCTGCTGACCACCAGCCTGGCCATCATCCCGGAGGATGCCACCCTGGCCAACTATATCGAGCTGCTGTTCGGGCGGCCCGGTCGCCCGACGGAATTTTACCTCTGGATCTGGAACAGCCTGATCATCACGGTGACCACGGCGACGGTCGGGCTGTTGCTCTCGGCGACCGCCGCTTATGCCTTCTCTCGATTCCGCTTCCCGGGGCGCGCTGCCGGCCTCATCTTTCTGCTCAGCACCCAGATGTTCCCGGCGGCGATGCTGTTGCTGCCGCTTTTCATCATGATCTCGCGGCTGGGGCTGATCAATTCCTACCTTGGGCTGGTGATCGCCTACTCGGTGACCGCTGTCCCCTTCAGCATCTGGATGCTCAAAGGCTATTACGACACGATCCCCCGAGATCTTGAGGAGGCCGCCCTGATCGACGGCGCTTCGAGGCTGGGCGTCCTCTGGCACATCATCCGCCCCCTCTCCACACCGGCCCTGGCCATCGCCTTCCTCTTTAACTTTATGAGCAGCTGGAACGAATACATCGTGGCCCGCATCATCCTGAACAAGCGGGAGATGTATACCTGGCCGCTGGGGCTGTGGACCTTCACCGAGCAATACACCGTTCTGTGGGGGAAGTTCGCCGCCGCCTCCATCCTGGTGGCGGTCCCTGTCACCCTGCTCTTCCTCTACTCCTCGCGCTGGCTGATCTCCGGATTGACGCTCGGGGGCGTGAAGGAGTAGAGGCAGCGAAACAGCGTAGTCCGCCGGAGCCTCTGGGGAAACGGGGCCTCTCCTCGTTAATCTTCTCCCACCGGTTCCCGTGCTCGGCCGGAGGGGCACAAAAAGGGCGGGCCTTGGCGTCCGGCATGGTAGGCGTATCGCTGCCCTCGAACCTCCAGGACGATGCGATAGCCGGGGGTGAGGACCTGCAGATACATCCGCCCGGGTTCGGGGCATCCCAGGCTGCTATCCGGCCAAGTGACGGCTCGCGCCTCCACGACCTGAATCTCCGCCGCGGGAACGCCCAGGCGGGCCGCCAGGTCCTGCCGCGCTTGCTCGATCATTTCCTTCAGGGAAAATTCCACCGCCGGGCCTCCTGAGCGCGCTGGGGTTTGCGTGGGGATGGGAAGAGGGGGGGCCGGGAGCGGCGAGAAGCCTTCCAGCGGGGAAACCTCCGGCCGCGCCGGCGCACAGGCCCCCAGCCCGATCCCCAGAAGCCCCAGCCCCACGATCCAGAACTTCCACCACCGATTCATCACCGCGCCTCCTGGAAGGATGGGCTCCGCTAAAAGAGACGATTCCAGGAAGCCGGCGGTTCCCGGGAGCGTCTCTTTCCTCTACCTGCCTCGCCCCCTTAATCCTCGTCCTCTCCGCGCATGGCCTTCAGATAGCGGTCCACCACATCCTTTTCGGCCCCGAGCTCCCCTTTCGCCAGCTCCTCATAGAACGAGGCGTCATAGGATCGGGTCCGCACCACCACGGGCATAGGCACCGCGTGCCCCAGCAGCAGGGCCTGCTGTTTGGTCTCCAGGCGGGCCAGAACCTCCCGCAGCCGGGAGGCCCCGGAGATCCCGGCCAGGGCCGCCCGCACGTCCTCCTCATGGTCCAGCAAACACAGCACCCGCGTGCCGATCTGGGAGAGCACCTCGCTGTCGATCTGGCTGGGCCGCTGATCCACAATCAGCAGCGTGACGTTATACTTGCGCAATTCCCGGGCGATGGTCCCGAATACGGTGTGTTCGGCGATGCCGGGCTGCAGGAATTTGTGCGCCTCCTCGACGACGATCACCAGATGCGGTGGCTCCCGGCTGGAATCCCCCAGGGCGGCCTCCTTGCGGCGGACGTATTCCGCATGGATGCGACGGGTCAGGTAGTTGGCCACCAGCACGTAGGCGGCCATATCGTTGCCGTAGCGGCCGAACTCCAGCACCACGCTGTGGCCCTGGAGGAGATAGGAGAGAATCGCCTGGGCCGCGTCCTCGGAAGAATGGGGGACCAGGAACCGGAACCGGTGGAAGAGGCCCAGCTTGCGCTGAAGGGCCCCCAGGGTGCTGCTGGTGATCAGATCCCGTTCCACCAGCTCGGCCAGGGGATCTCCCCCTGTTTCCTCCTCGCCCTCCCCGGCGGGCTCCCGATCCTCCTCCAGCAGGATCCGCAGCCAGTCCCGGCCCAGCCGTCGCCGCAGCATATAGAGGGCGCCGATCTGAACCTCGCTCAGGCCGATCACCCCGCGCAGGAGCTCCACGTCTTCAGGCTCGATCTGATCGTAGCCGATGCGGACCACCAGATCATAACGGCTGTTGCGACGCCGGGAGGAATCCTCATCGAGGGTGGCGATGACGACCCGGGAGAAGCACTCCGGCAGCTGTTTCAGGCCCTTAACGTGCCCCTCCTCCCCGGTCGCGCTCCAGCCATATTCATTGTGCATGTCGAACACCAGGGCCACCGAGGCGTTGTGATAAATCACCCCGGCCAGCAGCAGCCGGGTGAGGAAGGTCTTCCCCGTCCCGCTCTTTCCGAACACGCCGCTCGAGCGCTCCACGAAACGATCCAGGTTGAGGGGGATTCGCACCCCGGGCATATCCAGCGGCTCCCCGATGACGAAATACCGCTCCTCCCGCCCCTTCACCCGGGGCCGGAAGATCGCGTGGACCTCCTCCTCCGTCGCCTCGTAGACCGGGGAGAAGTGCGGGGGAACGGTTTTAACGGGCCGGGGAAGGGGATCGTTCTCCTCCAGAACCAGCATCGGCTGGACATGGATCTGGCCGAAGACCCCGATGCCGGCCACCATCTCCCGGATCAGGGGATCATCCGGATCCGGGGGCATGCGGGCGAGATCCGGGTTGGCGCTGTCCAGCCGGATGTCGGTGATCATCCCGAAGAAGCGCCGCCGATGGCCGCGGATCACCACATAACGTCCGACCGCCAGACCCTCGATGGCGATGCGAGGATCCAGCTTGACCACCAGCCCCTCCGAAAGGGACCCGCCAATCACCATCCCCAGCCGGCGCGCCTCCATCGCGGAGGGGGCGGATCGAGCTCCAAAGATCGCCTCCAGTTCCGAAGCCATGGGGAACCTCCAGCCATCTGACGATGGGCCTTCCGTAAAGGATCTCCTCGGAAGGGGGTTCTGGGGGGCTGCGCCCCACCCAGCCCCGAAAGCCCTCCTGGCCCGGCGCTGCCCGGGACTCAGGGCGCTTCAGCCGTCATCCGGATCCGGCGCAGCACCTGCCCCAAACGGGTGGGCTCGTCCGCCAGCAGCCGCACCAGCTCCCGCCCGATCTGGATCAGGAAGTCCCGCCGATGGGGTCCAGGCCGGACGGCGGCGGCCGCCCGGACCACGGCCGCGAGCACATCGTCGGAGGCCTCGCGGGCCTCCACCAGCGTGCGGATGAAATCCGGCTGCTCGGTGAACCGCTGGATCTGAGCCGGCAGACAGGTGTAAACCGGCTCCAGCAGGGCCGGGGGTTGATGAGGGATGCCGTAATACGTGAAGCGGTCCCGCATGTAACCCAGCGTGAGCACCCCGATCTGAACCGGGATGTTGCGGTTCTCGATCATGTCCTGCTGGATCTCCTGGGGCGGGACGTCCTGGAGCGCGACCATGCGGGTGAGCTCATCGCCCTGCAGGACCAGATCGTAGATGATCCCGATGATGGTTGTCTCTCCCCGGGCGGTCTGGACGAAGGAGCCGAAAGCCGGGATGTCCTCCGCCGTCAGCCGACAGCCCACCAGGAAGGTGCGGGCGCTGGACTCGATCACCCGCCCGATGAACGCTGGCCCTGCGGATGGATTCGAACGCTGTCGGGTTGTGGCCATCTTCAGGCTCCAGCCTCAAAGTCTGAGACGCCTGTGAATTATCCGCCCAGCCACTCCTTTTGCCGGGCCTTGGCCGAGATCGAGACGTGAAGGCCGCGCCGGAGGAGGGCTTCCTGAATCATCCCTTCCAGTTGCTTCCGCTCTTCTGAGCGGATGCGGGCCAGCTCATGGGCCCGGGTGAGCAGATACGGATAGGGGGCTTCCGCCAGGATGCGACACTGATCCCAGATCGCTCGATGGAGCCGGTCCAGGCGGGCCCGATCCTGGGCCACCCATTCCGGGATCTCCACGCGGGCGAGATGGGGGCGGCCCTCTGTTCCCACGTTGAGATAGAAGAACAGGAGCCGATGCCCTTCGCGCTCCAGGTGATCGTTGATCGGCCAGTTCGGGGCGAAGAGGGCCGAGCGCTCACCGGGCCTCAGCAGCTCGGCGAAGAGGGCCCGATCCCGCAGCTGTCCAAACGGGTAGTCGGCGATCTTCTCCCGGGAGATCTCATCGGGATCCAGGAGCCCCAGGGCCAGCAAGCGCAGCACCGCGTGGCCTGTCGGTCGATCCACATATCCGGCGATGGCGCCCCCTGTCTCCTTCGCGGATTCCAGGGCCACGACAGCGCGTCGGAAGAGCTCTCGATACCGCTCCGCGGAGACGGCGGCGAAGGGTTCACCCCGGGCCAGCGCCCATGGGAGCAACAGGCCGTCCGCCAGCCCAACCGGTGGGCCGAAGGGATCGCCCGCCCGGCGGGCCATCGCCGCCGCCAGCTGTTCCAGCTCCTGAATGTCCCGCTCTGCCTCCAGGTCGTTGAGGGCGCGCATCTCCCCGTCCTCAGTGAAAAGCTCTTCCTCCCGATACCAGAACACCAGGTGATGCCACGTTTGGGGAGGGGCGCCGGAGCCGGGGCGCATCTCGATCAGGCCGATGTTGAGAACAAAGTAGGGAACGGTCCCGTGGCGATCCGGATAGATCTGGGAGCCGTCGGCCGCGATCACCAGCGCCTGAGGCTGTTCGGCGGGCAGGGGGAATCGAGCGGCGAGGGGCTCCCCCCAGGGGATCGCCCCGCGCCATCCGGCCCGCAGGGCCTCCCGAGCCATCCGCTGCAGGCGCTCCAGATCCTCGGAGAAGCGGTGGAGCAGGCTCAGAGCATAGCGGAGCGTCGGAGGATGGGTGCGAAGGCGATCCCTGGCGTAATCCGCCATCTCCTGCACGTATCGTCTCACCTGTCGCCAGTCCAGCATCGTCGCCCCCTTTGCCCGGTCAGGGCGCTTCCCGGTCCGCCACGATGGTGAGCGTTCGATCTCCTGCCTATCCTCATTATAGTGGGGAATTTCGCCGTAGAGCCCCATCCTGGGGCCGGCCCGCGGTTCGGACATCCGCGGCCGAGCTTGAATTCAGGGGGCGGGATGGCGCCTCCCCCCGGATTCTCGGGACCTGCGCCGCCGGGCGCTCGCCTGGAGCGGTAGAATAACCCCTCCCCCAGGAAGGGGCGAACGGCGTAGCCCCTGCTCGCTTCAGGGTCGGCCCCAGAAGCCCCCTCTCCGCCATCGGTTTCGCTTTGACGGATTCCATCGGACCGGATATAATAAAGGTGCTTCTGCCGCTTGAGGCATCGACCCCGAAGATCACCAGAGCGCATCCGAGTCAGGGGTTACGCAACTTGCTACCCGGGTCTCTCTCCTGATGGAAGAGTGAAACGGCTCCTCTCTTTTCCGGCGTTTCCCGGGTTGTGGGGGAAGGAGAAGATCCTTCGGGAGCGGGAAGCGTCAGAGATGGATTCCCGGATCTCCTGAGGGCTTCATTCGGGATGGGTAGCAAGTTGAGGGAGGAGTTACGCGCCGGATCTCCCCGGGGACTGGACGGTGGGATAAGCCCTCATCGTTTTCAAACTAAGGCGGGATGGCCCCACAAGCCCTAAGGAAGAGACCCGCGGCGTAACTCCTGAGGGCGTGGAATCCAGCATGTCGTGCCTCTCCCGGGTCTGGTCCCCCTGTGGGTGCGATGCCCGGGTGGCAGTCTATCCTCACGAAGAGTGGAACGGCCATGGAACAGGCACAGGTTCAGGTTCCCATCCTGGATTTCGATTACATCCATCTGGAATCCAAAACCCTGGATGAGCTCCGCGAGCTGGCCCGGGCGCTCAAGATCCCCAGCTACAGCCGCCTGAAAAAGCAGGATCTGATTATGCGGCTCCTCCAGGCGAAGGCGGAGCAGCAGGGTTATGCCTTCGGTGGAGGGACGCTGGAGATCGTGGAGGATGACGCCCTGGGCACCATTGGGTTCCTTCGGGTGAACCCGAACTTCCTCCCCAGCCCCCAGGATATCTACGTCAGCCAATCCCAGATCCGACGTTTCGGCCTGCGCCGGGGCGATTTTGTCGTTGGCCAGATCCGGCCGCCGAAGGAGACGGAGAAATATTTCAGCCTCCTGCGGGTGGAAGCGGTCAACGGCCTGGACCCCGAGCAGGCCCGCCTGCGGCCGCGGTTCGAGGAGCTCACCCCCATCTTCCCGAATGAGCTTTTCGATCTGGAAACGGATCCGAAGAACCTCACCACCCGCTTGATCAACCTGGTGGCGCCGATCGGCCGGGGGCAGCGGGGCCTGATCGTCTCGCCGCCCAAGGCGGGCAAGACCACTGTTCTTAAGAACATCGCCAACGCCATCTCCACCCGCTACCGGGATGTCCACCTCATGGTCGTGCTGGTCGGCGAGCGGCCGGAGGAGGTCACCGATATGGATCGCTCGGTGGAGGCCGAGGTGGTCCACAGCACGTTCGACGAGCCTCCGGAGAACCACATCAAGGTGGCGGAGCTCGCCCTGGAGCGGGCCAAGCGGATGGTCGAGGGAGGAAAGCATGTGGTCATCCTCCTGGATTCCATCACCCGGCTCACACGGGCCTATAACCTGGTGGTGGAACCCAGCGGCCGCACCTGGACCGGCGGTCTGGATCCCGCGGCGCTGTATCCGCCCAAGCGCTTCTTCGGCGCGGCCCGGAACATCGAGAACGGCGGCTCGCTGACCATCCTGGCCACCTGTCTGATCGATACGGGGAGCCGGATGGATGATGTGATCTATGAGGAATTCAAGGGGACCGGGAACTGGGAGCTGCATCTCTCCCGGAAGCTGGCCGAGCGCCGGATCTTCCCGGCGATCGACATCGAGCGCTCGGGGACGCGGCGGGAGGAGCTCCTGCTGGATCCGGATACGCTGGAGAAGGTGTGGCTGATGCGGCGGATGATCGCCCGGATGATGGCCCCGCCCCCCGATGGAGGCGGCTACGATCTGACCCAGGTGATGGAGTCCCTCCTCAACGCCCTGGCCAGGACCCGCAACAACGCCGAGTTCCTCGCCCGCATCAAGAAGGGAGATTGGAGCTGAGCCTGTCCGGATGGGAGGGCAACGCCCCGGGCGTTGCCCTCCCTCAAGGGCCTCGGAACAGCCCGCTCAGGACGGCAGCCCCTCCACGATGGTGGCTTCCCCCTGCCCCACGCCGACACAAAGGGCGGCCAGCCCATAGCGCGCCTTTCGCCGGCGCATTTCGTAAAGCAGGGTGGTCAGGATACGAGCCCCGCTGCAGCCCAGCGGATGCCCCAGGGCGATGGCCCCGCCATTGACGTTCACCCTGTTCAGGTCCAGCCCCAGCAGCTTGATGCAGGCCAGGGTCTGAACCGCGAAGGCCTCATTGATTTCCACCAGATCGATCTGATCCAGCGTCAGCCCCGCCCGCTCCAGAACCTTGCGTGTGGCCGGAACCGGGCCGTAGCCCATCACGCGCGGGTTCACCCCGACGGCGGCGGAGGCCACCCATCGGGCCATGGGCCGCAGGCCCAGCGCCCGCGCCTTCTCGGCGCTCATCAGGAGCAGCGCCGCAGCCCCATCGCTCAGCCCCGATGCGTTTCCCGCGGTCACCGTCCCACCTTTCCGGAATACAGGGGGCAGCCGCGAGAGGCGCTCGAGATCCGTGTCCAGGACGATCTGCCCGTTCTCCACCCGATAGCGAGGTCCTTCATCGGTGTCGATGACCAGCGGAGGCTGCCCCGGCCGTTCGATGACCACGGGGACGATCTCCTCCCTGAACTTCCCGGAGCGGATGGCCTCCACCGCGCGCTGGTGGGAGAGGAGGGCGAAGCGGTCCTGTTCCTCGCGGGTGATCTCGGGATGCTCCTCCGCGATGTTCTCCGCGGTCTCCCCCATGGATTCCAGGGGGAACATGGCCTCCATCCGGGGGTTCGGGAACCGCCATCCCAGCGCCGTATCGTAGACCGTGAAATTGCCCCGGGGGAAGGGAACGGCGGCTTTGGGCATGACCCATGGCGCCCGGGTCATGCTCTCCACCCCCCCGGCCACGATCACATCCGCCTCGCCACACCGGATGGTCCGCGCGGCCAGGTTCACCGCGGTCAGCCCGGAGGCGCAGAGGCGATTCACCGTCACCCCAGCCACGTGCTCCGGGAAGCCCGCCAGCAGCAGGGCCATCCGGGCGACATTCCGGTTGTCCTCCCCGGCCTGGTTGGCACAGCCCATGTAGACCTCATCCACCATCCCCGGGTCGATGCCGGCGCGGCGCACCACCTCGCGGATGACCAGAGCGGCCAGATCATCTGGCCGCACGTCCTTTAAGATCCCTCCGTATTTGCCCATCGGCGTGCGCACAGCGGCAACGATCACCACTTCCCGCATCGATCCCTCCCGCCATGAGCTTTTGCGGCCATCGGCGGATCCTCGCCCGGCCCGTCAGAGGGGATGGGAGCATCCCGGCTCCAGCCTATTGAAGCCGGTTGATATCGATCCAGATCGAGCCCCCCATGATTCGGACGGGGTGGGTGGGGAGCGGGGAAGCACACGGGCCGGCGATCGGGCGGCCGTCTGCCGCGAAACGGCATCCGGCGCACTCCGCTGCCAGTTCCAGGCCCTCCAGCTTCAGCAGGCAGGGGACGCCGGGCGGCTGCATCGGGAAGGCCCGGATCTGCGCTCCGGTGCGCACCAGGATCAGGGGGTAAATCCGACCGCTTCGGTCCGACAGCGTGATGGGGAAGGGAACCCCTTCGCTCAGGCGATCCGGTGGCACGCCGGTATCCAGCCATCGGGGGGTCCACGGAGCTCCGAAGATCGCCAGCCCGAAGATCACGCAGAGGCCCAGCCCCAGGAGGCTCCCAAAAAGGATCAGGAACGCTTTCCCCTTGCGACCCGCCTGGGAGAGCAACCCTTCCTCTTCAACGGGGAAGGGGATCCCCTCATTTCGGCCATCCCCTGGCCATGTCATCGCCGATCCCCTTCGTCTCTGGATTCGCGGCCATCGGGGTTCGCGGATAAAAGACGCGGGGAGGAACCTTCCCCTCCCCGCATCGATCCCCCGTCTGGATTCAGGCCACTCACGCGCGGCCTTCCACCTCGATGACCTGGACGCCCCGGTAAGTCCCGCAATACGGGCAGACATGATGCGGGAGGATCCGGTTCTTGCAGCGGGGGCATGGCACCAGATTCGGACGCTGAAGCGCATCATGCGCCCGACGCATCCCCCGCCGCGTCCGGGTCACCCGGCGCTTCGGCAATGCACCCATCGGAGATCACCTCCTCCTTAGATACGGGGTGGGTTCGACTGCAAATATCCATGGTAAACCCGAGCGGAAAGAACCGCAATCTTCTTCCGTGTGCCGGAGGTGCTCCGGAGCGGTCGGGGGTGCGGATGGCCCCGACAGGGCGTGGGAGCCGGTCTCCGCCGCCCGGACCGGCTCGGAGCGCCCGAAGGGGCCGATGGGCATCGGACTCCTCAGCGAACATGGACCCCCTCCGTCCGTGGGAGGTCGACCCACCCGGGCGCCCCAGGCGGGTTTCCGGAGAGCGCTTGCAGATCCGGGCGGCGAACCGCAACGGGAGGTTGACGCACCCTTCGTTTGTGGTAGAATGAACAAAAGACTCCGAGGGGGGAGCATCCGGATGGCCGGTGGGACCCTTCTGGAATACGTGCCGATCCTGACCCTGATCCTGGTGGGTCTGGGGATCGGGGGGATTGCCTTGCTCGCCCCCCAGCTGCTGGCCCCGAAGCGCCCCAGCCGCCGCAAGCATCTTCCTTACGAATCCGGAATGATCCCCATTGGTCCGGCCCAGCGGCGTTTTCCGGTTAAATTTTATCTCATCGCGTTGCTTTTTATTTTGTTTGATATAGAAATCGTTTTCTTCTACCCGTGGGCTTTGCAGGTTCGGGCTTTGAAGACGGTCGCTCTGATCGAGATGGGTCTCTTTGTCCTGATCCTGCTGGTGGGGTATGTCTACGCCTGGCGGAAAGGAGCCTTCGAATGGGAGCGGTAAAGGAGCCGATGGCGGTGATGGCGGGTCAGAAGACCGGGGAGATGGGGGTGGCCCTCACCACGCTGGAGGAAGCCCTGGAGTGGGTGGCCGCCTGGGGGCGGACCCGGGCCATGTGGCCGTTGCTGTTCGGCCTGGCCTGTTGCGCCATTGAGATGATGGCCACTCAGGCCAGCCACTATGATCTCTCCCGGTTCGGGATGGAGATCATGCGGGCCTCCCCTCGCCAGGCGGATCTGATGATCGTGGCCGGTCGGGTGAGCCGGAAGATGGCCCCGGTGGTCCGGCGGCTTTACGATCAGATGACCGAGCCGAAATGGGTGATCGCCATGGGGGATTGCGCTTCCACCGGGGGGGTGTTTAACAATTACGCCATCGTCCAGGGGGTGGATGAGATCATCCCGGTGGATGTTTACGTCTCGGGTTGCCCGCCCCGTCCCGAGGGGTTGATCGAGGGCATTCTCCTGCTTCATGAGAAGATCCGACGCGGTCAGATCCGCTTATCGCGTTAGCCGGACGGCGAGATCCTTTTGCCGGGCAGGAGGGCATGGTGTCGATCCAGGAGGTGGTTGAAGCGGTTCGGGCCCGTTTCGGTGAGGCCCTTCAGGAGGTCATCGAGTTCCGGGGGGAAACGACCCTGGTGGTCCGCCGGGAATCCCTGGTGGAGCTCTGTCGTTTCCTCCGGGATGCTCCGGCGTGCCGGTTCAATTTCCTCTCCGATCTGTGCGCGGTGGATTACTGGCCGGATCGTCCGCGTTTTGCGGTCAACTATCATCTCTACTCCCTTCCCCACAACCTCCGGCTTCGGGTGAAGGTCTTCCTGGAGGAAGAGGATCCCGTGGTTCCCACGGTCACCGGGATCTGGCCCACAGCGAACTGGCACGAGCGGGAGGTCTACGATCTCTTCGGCATCCGCTTCGAGGGCCATCCCGATTTGCGCCGCATCCTGTTGCCGGAGGACTGGGAAGGGCATCCATTGCGACGGGATCATCCCCTGGTCGTTGAGCCGGTCCAGTTCTCGTTTAACTGGCGGGAGATCGACTCCCGCAAGCCCTACGTGAAGGAATAAGGGTTTCCTTCGGGAGGCTTTTGGGGCGGGGCCGGCCTCAGACTTTAGAGAAGGGGGAGAGCGCATCCACCCCCGTCCTGGCGCGAAGGCCATGGTTGCCCGGGCCTGGCTCTTCTTCACGCGGCGAAGCGGCGCGAGAAGAAGATGTATCCTGGGATATGGGCGGGGCCTCTCATACGTCCCGCCCATATCCTTGATCCTGAATCCCGGGCGTTGCGCGGCGGGCTTCCTTCGGGGGGATCCGCGGCGCAACCCCGATCCGGTGAAGCTCCACCTCTTGGGGAGAGGGTTAAGCGCTCATGGCGATCCGGGAGGGCGAGGTTCAGGAATTCACGCTGGAACAGTTGAAGCATCTGGTCTCCGAGCGGGCGCTTCGGGGCGAGACCATTCTCCTGAATATGGGTCCGCAGCATCCGAGCACCCACGGCGTGCTGCGCCTGCTGGTGGAGCTGGATGGCGAGACCATCGTCTCGATCGTGCCGGATATCGGATATCTGCACACCGGCATCGAGAAGCATTGCGAGTCGAAGACCTATACCAAGATCATCCCCCTGACGGACCGCATCGATTACCTCTCCCCCATGTCCAACAACCTGGCCTATGTGATGGCCGTGGAGAAGCTGATGGGGGTGGAGGTTCCCCTGCGGGCCCAGTATATCCGGGTCATCCTCACGGAGCTCCAGCGCATCGCCAGCCATCTGGTCTGGCTGGGGACCCACGCCCTGGACATCGCGGCGATGAGCGTGTTCCTGTATTGCTTCCGCGAGCGGGAGATGATCCTGGACATCTTCGAGATGGTCTCCGGCCAGCGGATGATGGTCTCTTACTTCCGGGTCGGCGGGCTGTGGCGGGATGTCCCGGAGGGATTCGAGGACGCGGTCCGTGCCTTCCTCAAGCTTATGCCCTCCCGGATCAATGAATACGAGCGCTTGCTGAAGCGGAATCCCCTCTGGCTTCGGCGGACGAAGGGGGTGGGCGTGATCTCGCCGGAGGACGCGATCGCCTGGGGTGTCACCGGCCCCTCCCTGCGAGGCTCCGGGGTGAACTACGATGTCCGTAAGGCCCAGCCTTACTCCTCCTACGACCACTTCGAGTTCGATGTCCCGCTGGGGGAGAACGGCGACGTTTACGACCGGTTCATGGTGCGCATCGAGGAGATGCGCCAGAGCCTGCGCATCATCGACCAGGCCCTCCGGCGCCTTCCGAAGGGCCCCTACATCACCCCGGACCGCAAGGTGACGCCGCCGCCGAAGGAGGAGCTGGCGTGGAGCATGGAGGCCCTGATCCATCACTTCAAGTTCTGGACGGAGGGCTTCAGCCCCCCGCCGGGCGAGGTCTACCACGCGGTCGAGTCCCCGCGGGGGGAGTTCGGGGTCTACATCAACAGCGATGGCTCCCCGAAGCCCCGTCGGGTCCATTTCCGGGCTCCCTCCTTCGTGAACCTGCAGGCTCTTCCGATCATGGCGAAGGGTTGCCTGGTGGCGGATCTGGTGGCCATCATTGGCAGCATCGACATCGTGCTGGGAGAGATCGATCGCTGATCCCGAATCCGGAGGTGAGGCCATGCCGGAGGTGAAGATCCGCGAGCGCCGGATGTTCTATGAGGATCACGGGAGAGGTTTCCCGGTGCTGTTCGGGCACAGCTACCTGTGGGACGCCCGGATGTGGGAACCTCAGGTGGCGGCCCTTTCCCGGGCCTACCGGTGCATTGTCCCCGAGATCTGGGCCCACGGCCGATCGGATCCTCCGCCGCATTCCCCCTATTCGGTGGATGAGCTGGCGGAGGATATGTGGGCCTTCGCTCAGGCCCTGGGGCTCTCCCGGTTCGCGGTGGTCGGCCTCTCGGTGGGGGGGATGTGGGGGATGCGCCTGGCCCTGAACCACCCCGAGGCCGTCGCCGCCTTGGTGCTGATGGATACCGATGCGGGCGCGGAGCCGGAGGAATCCCGGCAGCGATATTTCGCCATGATGGCCGCCGTGGAGCAGGCCGGGGCGCTCCCCCCGCCCATCCTGGAGGCGCTCGTGCCGTTCTTTTTCTCGCCGGTCACCGTGCAGCGGGACCCGGATCTGGTCGCCCGGTTCAAGGCCAATCTGGCGGCCATCCCACCGGAGCGCCTTCCGGGGATCCTGGCGATCGGCCGGGGCATCTTCAGCCGTTCTTCGGTTCTGGAGCGACTGGGGGAGATCCGGGTGCCGACGCTGATCCTGGTAGGCGCGGACGATGTTTCACGGCCTCCTCATGAAGCGAAACGGATGGCTGAGGCGATTCCCGGGGCCCGTCTGGAGATCATCCCGGAGGCCGGTCACATCGCCAACCTGGAGCGCCCGGACGTGGTGACGCCGCTCCTGGAATCCTTCCTGGCCCAGGCCCTGGGGAGCTGGCATGGCCGGTAAGCCTGGAGACAGGGGATGGGTGCTTCACGGGCCGGGCAGGCGGGAAGGAGGCAGGCGATGACCCATGGCCAGCTCACGAACCGGTATGCGCGTCAGATCCTGGATGCGGCTCGCCAGGTGATCGGCCCGGAGGCCTGGGCCCGGGCGCTGGAGGGGGCCGGATTGGAGCGCTATCGGGAACAGCTCCCTCCGGCCAGCCCGGAGCCGGGTGTGACCTTCGCGGAGATCTCCGCGTTCTGCCAGCGGATCCGGGAGCAGGGAGGGCCGGAAGGGGGGCGGATCCTCCGCCAGATCGGCCATCAGGTGTTCCGTCGGGATCTGGAGGCTTATGGCTGGGTGGCCAATTTAATCCGTCTGGTGACCGGTTTCCTGCAGGCTCCCGGGGATCGGGTCTACAACGCGCTGCAGCGGGGGGCGAACGTCGTCCGCCTGGAGACGGGCTCCGCGCCCCATGTCTGGCGCGAGGGATCGCGTTTTTACTGGGAAAATCCCAGCTGCCCCTATTGCGTTGGGATCCCTTGTGCGGAGCCGTGCTGCGATCTCCCCGCCGGGGTCCTGGAGGCGCTGGTGGCCTGGGTGCTGGAGCGCCCGGTGGAAGCCGTCCGGGTGATCGAGGAATCCTGCCGGGGAGGTGGGGCGGGTGCCTGCCGTTATCGGATTGAGTGGCAATAGCGGCGCAAGCCCTATCCAGATCTCCCTCCACGAGGGTGAAGCATGCTTCGGGAGAAATACGAGCAGGAAATCGAGGCGATCCTGGCGAGGTATCCGGTGAAGCGTTCAGCGGTCCTCCCCCTGCTCTACCTGGTGCAGCGGGAATATGGCTACTGCACCGAGGAGGGCATCCGGGAGGTGGCGGAGATCACCGGCGTCAGCCCCACGGAGGTCCGGGAGGTGGTGGGCTTCTACACCCTTTTCTATGATCACCCCATTGGCCGCCATCTCCTTCAGATCTGCGATGATCTCCCCTGTGCCCTGCGAGGGGCGGACGAGCTGGTGGCGCACGCCGCGCGGCGCCTGGGGATCCGGCCGGGGGAGACCACGCCGGACGGCCGGTTCACGCTGGAGACGGTGATGTGCATCGGGGCATGCCATCGGGCGCCGGCGATGCAGGTGGATCTGGAGTTTGTGGAACACGTAACCCCCGAGGTCTTCGATCGGATCGTTGAAGACCTCTCCCGGGATGGGGCGTGATGGGACGGTATATCCTGTTGCGGCATCGGGAGATCGCGGATCTCCACCGTCTGGAGGTCTACGTCCGTCACGGCGGCTATGAGGCGTGGCGGAAGGCCCTCACGACCATGACCCCGGATCAGGTGATCGAGGAGGTGAAGGCCTCGGGCCTTCGCGGGCGGGGTGGGGCAGGCTTCCCCACCGGGATGAAGTGGTCCTTCGTGCCCAAAGATGTTTTCCCGAAATATGTGGTGGTCAACGCGGATGAATCCGAGCCGGGGACCTTCAAGGACCGCGAGATCATGGAGGGGAACCCCCACCAGCTGATCGAGGGGGCGCTCCTGGCCGCTTATGCGATCCAGGCCGAGCGCGTTTACATCTACGTCCGCGGGGAATACCGCTCGGTAGCCCGACGCCTGGAGGCCGCCATCGCGGAGGCTTACGCCGCCGGGTTCATCGGCCGCAACGTTCTGGGCACGGGCTACTCGGTGGAGATGGCCGTCCACCTGGGGGCCGGGGCTTACATCTGTGGGGAGGAAACCGCGCTCCTCGAATCCCTGGAGGGGAAGATCGGCCATCCCCGGGTGCGCCCGCCCTTCCCGGCCACCTACGGCCTATACGGCAAGCCGACGGTGGTCAACAACGTGGAGACCCTGGCCAATGTGCCGCCCATCATCCTCCACGGCGCCGCCTGGTATCGGACGATGGGAACGGAGAAGAGCCCGGGGCCCAAGATCTTCTGCCTGAGCGGCCGGGTGCGCCGGCCGGGCAACTACGAGGCGGAGCTGGGGAAGATCACCTTCCGGGATCTGATCTTCGGTGAGGAATACGGGCAGGGCCTGCTGGAAGAAGGGCGGGCGGTGAAGGCGATCCTCCCGGCGGGGGCCTCCGCCCCCATGCTGCCGGCCTCCGCCCTGGACACGCCCCTGGATTACGAATCCGTCCAGGCCGCGGGTTCCATGCTGGGTTCAGCTTCCATTATTGTCCTGGATGACACGGTGGACATCGTCTGGGCGGCCTACAAGATGGTGCGGTTCTTCCAGCATGAGTCCTGCGGCAAGTGCACGCCGTGTCGGGAGGGGACCTACTGGCTGCGGCGCGTCTATGAGCGGATCGTCGCCGGTCGCGGACGCCCGAAGGATCCCGAGCTCCTGGAGAGCATCGCCCGTCAGATGGCCGGCAAGACCCTGTGCCCGCTGGGGGACTTCGCCACCAGCCCGGTGCTCTCCAGCCTGAAACATTTCCGGAGGGAATATGAGGACTATCTCCGCCGGGCGGTGGAGACACCGGCGGGGGTTCCGGCCTGAGACGTTGGAGAAGGGCCATGTCGCGGGCGCCCTTTGCGTGGAGCGGTGATTTAACCGAGGAAGAAGTCCAGCGGATCCTCCGCGAAGGGGATCCGGAGGAGCGCGCCCGGTTGATCGGGCGGATCGTGGCGGAGGCGCCTTTTGAGGAGATCTGGCGGTATGTCTCCCCGGAGGAGATCGCCGCGCACTGGCGGGTGGTCCGCCGCTACATCTGGCCGCCGGATCTCCGGGAGATCTGGGAGTGGGGGCTCCATGTCTGGGGATATGAAATCGCTTCTGACGCCCCTTCCGCAGAGGGTGCTTAAAACCCTTTTCGCCACGTCCTTCTTTCAGGGGTTTGTGCCGACCGGAGGCACTGCTTCCGCCCTTATGGAGGCCGCTGGATCTGGAGGAGTTCCGGCGCTTTGATGAGGGCCTGGCGGAGGCGTTGATGCGCCGCGCCAGGCCGGGTTAGAACCGCCCCGATTCGCGGGCCGTCATGGGCCGCGGGGTGAACCCGGGATGCGGGGCGTCTCCGGCCTCCGATGTGGGACAGGGCATCAAACGGGAATCTCGTTCTCAGCCGAGGTGTTCCAATGGCAGGGACGGTGCGGATCGTGATCGATGATCGCTCCATCGAGGTGCCGGCCGGCACGCTGGTGGTGGACGCCGCCAAGCGGGCAGGGATCGATATCCCGGTGTTCTGCTATCATCCCAAGCTGGAGCCGGCCGGGATGTGCCGGATGTGCCTGGTAGAGGTGGGCACGATCCAGATCGATCCCCAGACCCGGCAGCCGGTGCGGGATGAGGAGGGGCGCCCGGTGGTGCGGTGGATGCCCCGGCTCCAGACCGCGTGCACCACGCGGGTCGCGGAGGGCATGGTGGTGCGGACGAATACCCTCCAGGTCCAGGAGGCTCAGCGGGCGATCCTGGAGTTCCTGCTGACCAGCCATCCTCTGGATTGCCCGATCTGCGACAAGGGCGGGGAATGTCCCCTCCAGAACCTCACGATGCGCTATGGCCCCGCGGAATCCCGCTTCGATTACTGGGATAAGATGCGCCAGGAGAAGCGGGTGCCCCTGGGGGATCTCATCATCCTGGATCGGGAGCGGTGCATCCTCTGCGGCCGGTGCATCCGGTTCCAGGAGGAGATCGCGGATGATCCGGTGCTGGGGTTCTCCGATCGCGGGCGGGGCATGGAGATCATCACCTTCTCCGATCCGCCCTTCGCCAGTTACTTCTCCGGCAACACCACGGACATCTGCCCGGTGGGCGCCCTGACCACCACCGATTTCCGGTTCCGGGCCCGGCCCTGGGAGATGACGCCGATCCCCAGCATCTGCCCGCACTGCCCGGTGGGTTGCAACATCACCCTGGATGTCCGGCCATCGGCCCGCAAGGGCGGGTGGGATATCCTGCGGGTGATGCCGCGCCAGCACGAGGAGGTCAACGAGATCTGGATCTGCGATAAGGGGCGCTTTGTGCACCATTTCGCTACGGCGGAGGATCGTCTCCGGCAGCCCATGATCCGGCGGAACGGCGAGCTGGTCCCGGTTTCCTGGGAGGAAGCGCTGGATCGCGTGGCGGAGGCCCTGCAGCAGGCCGGCGCGGAGGCCGCTGGCATCGCCGGGGATCGTCTTCCCAACGAAGATCTTTATCTGTTCCGCAGGTTGTTCGAGGAAGCCCTGGGATCCCCCTGGGTGACTATGGATCCCCCGGTCTTCGGGGGGGAGTGGGTCGCCCGTTATGGGGTGGGTGTGGGCACGGACTTCGGACGGATGGGGCCGGGGAGCCTGGTGGTGGTGATGGCGGGCGATCTGGAGGAGGAGGCTCCTGTCTGGTTCCTGCGAGTCCGGGGGGCGGTGCGCCGGGGCGCCCGGTTGATCGTGGCGGGGGGCAAGCCGCAGAAGGCCGAGCGCTACGCGGATCCGATCCTCCGATACCGCTTCGGGACGGAAGCCCTGGTCCTGGTTGGGGTGTTGCGGGTGCTGCTGGAAGAGAACCGGGTGGCCCCTGAGGCTCTACCCCGACTGGAGGGCCTGGAGACCCTGAAGCAGGGGGTAGCGGATTACCCGTTGGAGGACATCAGCCGTCAGACCGGGGTTCCGGTGGAGCAGCTGAAGGCGTTCGCCCGGGCGATCGCCGAGGCTCACGAGGTGGTGTTCCTGTTCGGCCGGGAAGGGGTGGTGGATGGGGAGGCGTTCGCCGGGATGGCGGCGAACGTGCTCGCCCTCACCGGCCATGTGGGCCGTCCGAACAACGGCCTGCTCCCCCTCTGGCCCCATGCGAACACCCAGGGCGCCCTCGATTTCATCGGCGTCCGTCCGCTCCCGGAGGAGGTGCCCGTCCTTTACGTGGTCGGGGCGGATCCGGCCGGGGATGGACGGGCGATGCCGCGGGCGGGTTTCCTGATCGTCCAGGATCTCTTCCTTACGGAGACCGCTCGTATGGCGGATGTGGTGTTGCCCGCCCAGTCCTGGGCGGAGCGGGACGGCACGTTCACCAGCGGGGAACGTCGGGTGCAGCGGTTCTATAAGGCCATCCCGGCGGTGGGCGAGGCTCGGGGGGACTGGGAGATCTTCGTCGCGCTGGCCCTCCGCCTGGGCCAGCGATGGCTCTACCTCTCCCCCGAGGCGGTCATGGATGAGATCGCCCGGACGGTCCCGCGCTATGCCGGGATGGATTATGGGGCGCTGGCCTGGACCCGGCCTCAGTGGCCGCCGGTGGGGTCCTCGCGGGATCTCTACTTCGGTGGAACGGCCCGGCCGAACACGGCCGGGCTGGGCCGGGTCTGGGCTTCGGAGGCAGAGGCCCCCGAGGCCCGATGGCCGCTGTTCTGGAAGGCTCCTGAAGTCCCCTCCGAGGAGGCCGTGCTGGTGGTTCCGGTCCGCCGGCTCTATCACGAGGGAACGCTGATCGCCCGCACGCCCCATTTGCGAAGCTGGATCGTTCCGTGGGCGGCGCGCATGCATCCGGAGACCGCCCGGCGGTTGCATCTGGAGGCGGGTCAGATGGCTATGATCCAGGTGAACAGCCAGGCCGTCCGTCTGCCGGTGCAGGTGGATCCGGCTGTTCCGCCCCAGGTCCTCATGCTTCCGGCGAGCCTGGCCCCTCGCGCCGGTGCCGTGCAGGCCCTTCCGGTCGAGTTCCGGGTGGAGGTTGGGGATGGTGCCCTTCCTCATTGAGGCCATCATCAAGAGCGCGATCCTGGTTCTGCTGTTGCTGACCGGTTTCGCCTATCTCACCCTGGCGGAGCGCAAGCTGGTGGCCGATTTCCAGGCCCGGATCGGGCCAAACCGGGCGGGCCCTTACGGGTTGCTCCAGCCGCTGGCCGATGCGGTGAAGCTGTTCTTCAAGGAGGATTTCATCCCGGAATACGCGGATCGCGCCCTCTTCGTGCTGGCGCCGCTGATCACCCTGATCCCCGCCATTCTGATCTTCGCCGTGATCCCTTTCGGCCCGGAGCTCACCCTGTTCGGGCATCGAACCCGCCTTCAGCTGACGGATGTCAATGTGGGGGTCCTCTATATCGTGGCCATCACCTCGATCAGCGTGTATGGGATCACCCTGGCCGGCTGGGCCTCGAACAACAAATACGCGCTGCTGGGGGGAATCCGGGCCTCGGCCCAGATGATCAGCTACGAGCTGGCGATGGGGCTGGCGATCGTGAGCGTGGTGCTGACCACGGGGACCCTCCAGGTCAGCGGGATCGTGGAGGCTCAGCGCAATGGGTGGTTGCTCTTCCTCCAGCCGCTGGCGGCCATCATCTTCTTCATCACCGGCCTGGCGGAGATCAAGCGGGCGCCCTTCGACCTGGTGGAAGCGGAACAGGAGCTGACAGCCGGTTATCTTACGGAATACAGCAGCATGAAGTTCGCCCTCTTCTTCATGGCCGAGTATGTGAAAATGATCGGTTTCAGCGCCCTGATGACCACCTTCTTCCTGGGCGGGTACCTGGGCCCCTTCGTGGACCACTATCCTGCCCTGGGGGTGGTTTACTTCACCCTGAAGGTCGCCCTTCTCATCTTCCTGATGATCTGGATCCGCGCCACACTGCCCCGGATCCGGTATGATCAGCTGATGGCCCTGGGGTGGAAAGTGCTGCTGCCGCTTTCCCTGGCGAATGTGATGGGGACCGCCGTGGTGGTCGCCTTAACGGCCTGAGCCAGGGGCAGGCCCTGCATGATGGAGGGGCCGCAGCCGGTTTCCCGAACCCTCTCGCTCTGAAAGCGAGGTGATCCGATGGTTATGGAATTGTTCCGGGGATTGTGGACCACCCTTCAGGAATTCGTCCAGACCAACCTGCGAGGTCCGGTGACGTATCCCTACCCGGAGGTGAAGCGGCCTCTGCGGGTGCGCTTTAAGGGGGTGCATGAGCTGCGCCGCTACAGCAACGGGCTGGAACGCTGCATCGGGTGCGCGCTGTGTGCCGCCGCCTGCCCGGCGGACGCCATCTACGTGGAGGCGGGGGAGAACACGGATGAGGAGCGTTACTCCCCCGGCGAGCGTTACGCGAAGGTTTACGAGATCAACCTGCTGCGTTGCATCTTCTGCGGCTACTGCGAGGACGCCTGTCCGACCAACGCCATCGTCCTGACCGATAAGATCCCGCCGGCGGGCTATACCCGGGAGTCCTTCATTGTCACCAAGGCGCAGCTGCTGGTGCCGCCCCCGCCGGGCGTGCCGGGCACCCCTCAGCGGACCACGGATCCGGCCCTGCGCACGCGCTCCATCTGGGAGGAAGGGCTGGTGAACGAGCCGATTTAGGCACAGGACATCGGCCGCTCTCGCCTTCCGGATCCGGGCCCAGCCATATCAACCGCTCTCGAAATATTCACCCCGTTCGATGGGGATGCCTTTCGGAAGGAACTTCCGCGCGGGCAGGTCGCCGAAGGCGGGCCGCCCGCGCGGACGCGAAAAAGGGGGAGAGGCGGATTCCTTCCCCGCGGGCAAAACGCCGAAATCCCAACCCCTCGGCGTGATGGCCCGGAGACCTCCAGGGGGGAGCTCTGCCTTCAAACT
>BEHY01000005.1 GCA_002898735.1 Candidatus Thermoflexus japonica | reverse complement strand
TGAACAATCTGGGGGTCGTGCTTTCCGAGCTGGGCCGGTGGGCGGAGGCGCTGGCGGCCGTCGAGGAGGCGGTGGAGATCTACCGCCGGCTGGCCGAAGGGAACCCCCCGGCCTTCCTCCCCGACCTGGCGATGAGCCTGAACAATCTGGGGGTCGTGCTTTCCGAGCTGGGCCGGTGGGCGGAGGCGCTGGCGGCCGCCGAGGAGGCGGTGGGGATCTACCGCCGGCTGGCCGAAGCGAACCCCCCGGCCTTCCTCCCCGACCTGGCGATGAGCCTGAACAATCTGGGGGTCGTGCTTTCCGAGCTGGGCCGGTGGGCGGAGGCGCTGGCGGCCGTCGAGGAGGCGGTGGAGATCTACCGCCGGCTGGCCGAAGCGAACCCCCCGGCCTTCCTCCCCGACCTGGCGCGGAGCCTGAACAACCTGGGGGTCGTGCTTTCCGAGCTGGGCCGGCGGGCGGAGGCGCTGGCGGCTTTCGAGGAGGCGGCGCGCCTTCTGCTTCCGTTCTATCGGGCCTATCCCGAAGCCTTCGCCTCCGACATGCGATTCACGCTGCAGCGCTATCTCGATGCCTGCCGGGATCTGGGCCGGGCGCCGGATCCGGAGTTACAGGAGGCGGCGTCCGTTGTGGGTGTCGAATGAATTCGACCGGGAAAGGCCTTCGGCCAGCGGCCGGCCTTCGCCGGCCGGAGGGCGCTTCGCATCGGCGGCGGCTGACGCGGGGCGCAAGGGGTGTCGAATGAATTCGACCTATGAGGCCTTCGGCCGATGGCCGGCCTTCGCCGGCCGAAAGGAGATCCGCGTCGGCGAAGGCCGACGCGGGGCGCGGAGCGCCTCGGGAGGCCGATTTCAATCGGCATGCTCAGCCTTCGGCCGATGGCCGGCCTACGCCGGCCGAAAGGCGATTTGCGTCGGCGGAGGCCGACGCCCGGCGCGTAGCGCCTCTGGAGGCCGATTTCAATCGGCGCAATAAGCGGCCTGTGGCCGGCCTACGCCGGCCAAAAAAGGGGGTAAGGGGGTGCGTTGGCGGAGACCGACGTGGGGCGCGGAGCGTGTCGAATGAATTCGACCTATGAGGCCTTTGGCCGATGGCCGGCCTACGCCGGCCAAAAGGCGATTTGCGTCGGCGAAGGCCGACGCCCGGCGCGTAGCGCCTCTGGAGGCCGATTTCAATCGGCGCAATAAGCGGCCTGTGGCCGGCCTACGCCGGCCAAAAAAGGGGGTAAGGGGGTGCGTTGGCGGAGACCGACGTGGGGCGCGGAGCGTGTCGAATGAATTCGACCTATGAGGCCTTTGGCCGATGGCCGGCCTACGCCGGCCAAAAGGCGATTTGCGTCGGCGAAGGCCGACGCCCGGCGCGCAGCGCCATCGGAGGCCGATTGAAATCGGCGCATGTAGGGATGTTGTGCCTTTACTGGGCTACCCCTATTCATACCGTAACGCCACGATCGGATCCAGGCGTGCGGCCCTCCAGGCCGGGTAGAGCCCGAAGAAGAGACCGACCGCGGAGCTGATGCCCACCGCCAGGATCACTGACCCCGGGGTCACGATCGCCTGAAACACCCCTCCAGCCAGGGCGGAAATCAATCCCGCCACCCCCATCCCCAGCAATATGCCCAATGCACCCCCCGTCAGCGAAAGCAACACCGTCTCGACCAGGAACTGAAGCAGAATATCCCGCCGTCGGGCCCCTACCGCTTTGCGCAGGCCGATCTCCCGGGTGCGCTCCCGCACCGAGACCAGGGTGATGTTCATGATCCCGATCCCCCCGACCAGCAATGAGATCCCGGCGATGGCGGAAAGAAAGGCGGTGAGGATCGCCGTGAGGTTCCCGAAGAGGCTCAGGATCTCCTCCTGGGAAACCACTGTGAAATCCTCATCTTCCCGGAAACGGATCCCATGACGCTCCCGAAGGATCGTGATCGCCTGTTCCTGCGCCATACGGATCCGCTCATGGGAACGGGCAACCAGCACGATGGCCGAGAGGCCCGGCTCCCCCCCACGCCCCCGCGCGCTGTAGAGATACTGATGCATGGTGCTGAGGGGGATCAGCACTACCTCGTCCTCATTCCCGAAGGAAGTCCCCCCCTTCCGGCTCAGCAGGCCGATCACCCGGAAGGGCACATCCCGGATCCGGATCAGCTGCCCGATCGGGTCCTGATCCCCGAAGAGGGCTCGGGCGGTCTCCGCGCCCAGAAGGGCGACCCGGGCGCGGGTTCGTTCATCCTCGGGCTCGATGAACCGTCCGCGATCCACCTGCCAGTTTCGGGCGATGCGATACGCAGGGGTCACCCCGCGCACGGTCACGGTGGTTCGTTCCTTCTCCGAAGCAACGGGCAAGGTCTGGGCCACCAGCGGCGCAACCATGAGGATATCCGGTGCCCGGGTGGGGTCCTGCAGGGCCCGGGCATCGCCCATCGTCAGGGCAGGGCGCATCAGGCCGGATTGCTGAGCGGCAGCTCGGGTGATCCCGCTCTGGGAGAATCCCCCCGGGAAGACGAACAGCACGTTGGGCCCGATCGCCTGGACCTGACGCTGGATGTAGTCCTGCACCCCCTGGCCCGCCGCCAGCAGGGCGACCACCGCCCCGACGCCGATCAGGATCCCCAGCAGGCTGAGGGCCGTGCGAAGTTTATTGGCCGCCAGGCTCTGGATCGCGGTCTGCAGGTTCTCTTGAAGAAGGGCCAGCATGGGCCACCCTCCTCTGGGATCCCCTCGCCCCCCGCGCCGCGAAGCGCCCGGGCGGGGTGGGCGAAAATCGACAGGACCCGGCAGGCCCCCCGCGGTGCCTGTTCGTTCCCGGGGGATATTATACCGGTCCGGTGTCCTGACATGATGGATTCTACCGTATAAACCGGACAGAGGGCCCCGCTCTTCGGACAGCATCCCTGCATCCCGGCGCACTTTCCCTTCCCCTGGACCCCGGGAAGGCGTCTGGATGGCTGATCCCATTGACAGATCCCGGGGGTTGAATTATCCTAACAGTCGCAGGCTGCAAGGGGGCGAGAAACCGGCGGAGCCGGTGGAATGGCGTTCCTGGGTGGGATCCTGGGGCTGGCGGGCCTGATTCTGGTGGCCGGGGGCGTGAGGCGTGTTCGCGCGCTGGAGACGCGCCTCTGGGCGCTGGCGCTCCTGGGGCTGGTCCTATGGACCTGGGGCGAGAGCCTGATCATCGCGGTGCCGGATCCGGGATGGCGGCTCCTGGGGTTTCGGATGCAGGCGCTGGGGGTGGCGATCATCGCGCCCTTTTTCCTGCTGGGCGTGATTCGCTACTCCGGCGCGCTCCCCCGTCTGCGCCCTGGCCACTGGATCGGGGTCCTCCTGATCCCGCTCCTCACGATCCTGCTGGCCTTCAGCAACGATCGCCATCACCTGGTCTGGTCCACTTTAGCCGTCCACCCGGATGGCTCCCTGGACGTCTCCTACGGGCCCTGGTTCTGGATCCACACGCTGTTCGCCCTCCTGGCCTTCCTGAGCGCCCTTGTCCTCCTGCTTCCTACTCTAATTTATGCTTACCGGTCGGCGTTCCCCGTTTTCGCCGGGTTTCTGGTCGCCATCGCCCTGATCGCGGCCGCCGTTATCCTCACCGTTTATGATCCTTCCTATGATGAGCTGCCTGCATGGTGGCGGGGAATGACAGCGGGGATGCTGGGGATGGCGGCGGTGGTGCTGGGCCTGATCTTCCAGGACCTCCCGCGCCTCCGTCCGATCCCGATCGCTCGGGGTCTGCTCATTGAGCACATGTCCGAAGGGATGATGGTCCTGGATCCCCGGGGCTGGGTGATCGATCTGAACCCTCGTATGGCGGAGCTGCTGGGCCGCCCCGCGGCCGCATGCCTCGGCGCACCCGTGGAGACCTTGCTGGAGGGTTGGCCTGAGCTTCGAGAGGCCTTGCAGGCTGCTATACAGGAGGGCCGGGAGCGAAGCGTAGAGCTCCGTCACCCCTCGCATGAGCGCTGGTTCCTCTTCTCGATCCAGCCGGTTCCCCCCCACGGGGAGCGCGCCGGATGGCTGGTGCGATCCAGCGAAATCACCGAACATCGGCAGCACGCGCTCCGGCATGCCCGACAGCAGGCCGCGCTCCTTCACATAGCCCGGGATCCCCAGATTCAGAGCGGGGATGTTGACGAAGCGATGGCTCGCATCGCCTGGATCGCCGCCGAGACGCTGCAGGTCAGCCGGGTGAACATCTGGCGGCTGGATGCCGTCAGCGGCCAGCTGATTTGTCTGGTCCACGTGGAATGGCCGGACGGGCGGATGGGGAAGGAGCCAGCCCTGCAGGTCGCCGACTTCCCCGCGTATTTCCGCGCCCTCCAGGAGGGGCGTGCCATCGATGCCTCGGATGCATGGGAGGATCCCCGGACCTCGGAGTTGCGGGAGCGTTACATGGCGCCGCGGGGGATCCGCGCGATGCTGGATGCCCCCATCCGCCGGGGCGACCAGGTGATCGGGGTGATCTGCCATGAGCAGGTCGGGCAGGCGCGGATCTGGACGGCGGATGAGATCGCCTTCGCCGCCGGGGTGGCGGACCTGGTCGCGCTGATCTGGGCGAATGCGGAGCGCCGGGCGGCCGAGGCGCGGGCCCAGCGGTATGCCGGACAGCTCCAGCTGCTCCAGCAGCTCACCCAGGAGCTCTTTCAGACGGTCGACCTGGACCGCTTCTACGATCGGGTCCTCCAGGGGATCCTGGAGATCCTGAGGGCGGATCGCGCGGCAATCCTGTTGCGGGACCCGGATGGGGTGGTCCGGTTCAAGGCATGGCGGAATCTCTCGGAGGAATACCGGCAGGCCGTGGAAGGGCACTGGCCCTGGGATCCTTCGGACCCGGATCCGCAGATCCTGTGGATCCCGGATGTCGAGCAGGCGCGGGAGCTGGGAGAGGTCCGCGAGGCGGTGCTTCGGGAAGGGATCCGCGCCCTGGCGTTCGTCCCCATTCGGAGTGGCGGCCAGGCCCTGGGCAAGTTGATGCTGTATTATGATCGGCCCCAGGCTCCCGATGAGGAGACCATGCATCTCGCGCGGGCCCTGGCGGATGTGGTGGCGGTGGCGCTGCGGCGGCGCCGGGAAGCATGGCTGTGGGAGGCCATGGCCGGAGCCCTGCAGGAGGTTCTGGGCAGCCCGCCGGAGTTCCGGCAGCGGGTTCAAACCATCCTGCAGGCGGTGCGGCGGCTGCTGAGGGCCGATCGGGCGGGCGTGTGGTTTTATGAGCCGATCCGGGAACAGGTGGCCTGCGCCGGCGTGGAAGGGCTCTCCGAGGCGTATGTTCGGTGGCTCCTGGAAAGCTACCAGCGGGTTCCCGGGGTCCGCGCCATCGAAATCCCCACGGTGATCTATATCTCGGATGTTCAGCGCGACCCCCGCACGGAGGGCGTTCGGGACCGGCTGGTTCAGGAGGGGTTCCGGGCCTATGTGGTGTTTCCGCTGTGGGCCCCCGCGATGACCCCCGATCAATTCCCCTTCCGGGGCGTGTTGACCGTTTACTGGGACACCGTGTGGACGCTGGAGGCGGAGGAATTGCTGGTGGGGCAGGCGTTCGCCAACGCGGCTGCCCAGGCGCTGGCAAACGCCTATCTGTTTGAGGAAACCCGACGGCGAGCCCGTCATGAGGCTGCCCTGAACCAGGTGGTGGCGGCGATCCTTCGGGCGGAGGATCTGGACGGCGTTTTGCGAATCGGCCTGGAGCAGGCCGGGGCGATCATGGGATTCCGGATGGGGATGGTCCACCTGTGGGATGAGGGCCAGAATTGTCTGCGCCTGCGGGCCGCCATCGGGATCCCCGAGGACGTGCGGGGGCTTCTGGAGCGGTGCCATCCGGAAGAGGGGATCGCCGGCCTGTTCCTCGATCAGCCGGTGGTTTACAGCGATCTCCCCCGCGAGGCGCCGGAGATCCATCGGTCGATCCCACCTCTGCCCGCGCGCGCCTGGGTGAGCGTCCCGCTCCGGACGGGCTCCCGCCGGGTGGGCGTTCTCAGCCTCCTGGATCCAGCACCCCATCTGTTCACGGCGGACGAGCTGGCCCTGATCCAGACGCTGGCGGATCATCTCGCGCTGGCTGTGGAGCGGGCGATGCTGGTGGAGCGCATGGCCGAGCAGATCCGCGAGGTCTCGCTTCTTTACGAAGCCAGCGCCAATCTGCTGGCGGCCCATGAAGTCGGATCCGTGGTCAGGCTCCTGGGGCGATTCCTCTCCGAGATCACCGGGAGCATCTACGCGCGCTTTTATCGGTATCGACCGGAGGCGGATGCCCTGGAGTTGCTTTCCGAATATATCGCCCCGGATGCGGCTTCGGAGAAGTGGCTTTCCTGGATCGACCAGGTCCGCGAAGCTTCCCTCTCCATTCGGAGCGCCGCGCTGCATGAGCGCAGGCCATATGCCCTGTGGATCCCCGAGCCGGGCCGTTTCGAAGGAACACCCGTGCCGCTGATGATCCGGCAGGAGGACGAGCAGACCCTGGAGCGGCTGGGGGTGCGGCGCCTGATGGTGCTGCCGCTGGCCCTGGGGGCCCGCGTGCTGGGTCTGGCGGAAGTGTGGGATCCGCGGAGCGATCACGGCTTCTCGTTGAATCAGATCGCGTTGAGCCAGGCCATCGTCAACCATGCCGCTGTGGCGCTGGAGAACGTCCGCCTGCTGGAGCTCCTGGAGGAGGAGCGGAGCCATCTGCGGACGTTGATTCATGCCGCGGTGGATGGGATCGTGCTGATCGGCGCTGACGGTCGGATCCTGGAGCTCAACCCGGCCGCCCTGGACCTCCTCGACCTGCAACAGGGGCCGGGGGCATGGATCGGCCGGCCGCTGGCGGATGGGATACGCGGGCTGCGAAAGCGCCGGCCGGCCCTGGCCCGCGCGCTGATGCGCCAGCTCAGGAAGTGGCGGCGGGATCCATCGGAAGCCTGGACGATGGAGCTCGATACGGAGACCCGCAGCCTGCGCCTTCAGATCGTTCCGATCCAGGGCGATGGCACGGTCATGGGCTGGCTGGCGATGATCTACGATATGACCCCCCTCCGGACCCTCGAACGGCTGCGGGAAGAGCTGTTCCACATGGTGGTCCACGACCTGCGAAATCCGGCAGCTTCCGTCCAGACAGCGCTGGACTTCCTGCTGGGCGAGGGCCTGGGCCCGCTCTCCCAGGAGCAGCGGGAAGTGCTGACCATCGCCCGGGACAACATCGGACGGATGCTGCGGATGGTCAGCACGATCCTGGAGTTGCGCCGCCTGCAATCCGGGGAGGGGATTCTTCATCGGAAGGCGATCTCCCTGCCGGAGCTGGTGGCCGGCATTCTGAGGGAGCTTTCCATATTGATCCGTGAGAAATCGCTGGAGATGCGGGTGGATATCCCGGATGCGTTGCCGCCAGTGTGGGGCGATGAGTTGCTGATCATCCGGGTTTTCCAGAACCTGCTCGATAACGCCATCAAGTTCACGCCCTCCGGGGGTGAGATCTGGATCCGGGCGGCCCCGGAGCAGAGGGATGGGAGGCCGTGGGTGAAGGTGATGGTGACGGATTCCGGCCCCGGGGTGCCTCCGGAGATGCGGGAGGAGATCTTCAAGCCCTTTGTCACCGGGATGACAAAGGGTCGCGGCGTGGGCCTGGGGCTGGCGTTCTGCAAGCTGGCGGTGGAAGCCCATGGCGGCCGCATCTGGGTGGAGGATCGCCCGGGAGGCGGAGCGGCCTTTGTGTTCACCCTCCCTGTGGCGCCGGAGGAGTAAAGGGCCTGCCGAAGCTCAGACCCCCGCCGCCGGGACCCCATCGGGAAGACCGGATGCCTCCCCCTCGCCGGGGCCCGGAGCGCCTGAGGGAACCCCCAATGAATCCGGGCAAAGGGTGAGCCTCCCTGTGAGGATCCCCGGTGGATGCCCCTGCGGTTCAGCGCGATGCCGGGCTGGCGTTTCTTTGCGCTGGTGTGTAAAATTTTTCTGGAATTTTCGGAAAACGAGTGAACTCCGGGAGAGGCGGAGGCGATGAGCGCGCTGACCCGACGTCAGCGGGAGTTCCTGGCGGCCTTCCTCCGGCTGTATCGGCGATGGCGGAAGCCCCTTCATTATGGGGCGGTCGCTCGCGCATTGCGCATCGGGCAGGCCACGGCCTATGAGATGCTGGCTCTGCTGGAGCGGGTCGGGCTGGTGGAACGGCAGTATGCCAGCCCGACAGGCCCCGGTCGGCCCCGGGTGATGTTCCGCCCGACGGTGCAGGCCCGCCGCGTGCTGAGCGGCATATGGGATGCCCGGCTCTGGCGGGACACCCGGATCCGGTTGTTAAGCGAGCTTCGGGGATTGCAGGCCCGGCTGGAACCTTCCGTGCTGCTGCAGTGGCTGCTCTCCATCCCGATCGAAGGGCCGGTGTCGGAGGGGATGGCCCGTATGGCCGCCGGGCTGATGCTGGTGTTCCGCCTGCTGCAGCAGGGAAGGGATGAGGGGTTGACCTTCCTTCGGGGTCGGGCGCTGGATCTGGGGGCCCTGGCCGGGCTCAGCGCCGCCCTGGTCGCCATGAGCCGCGCAGAGCCCCATCAGGTCCAGGCGCTGATGGCGCGGATCCGGTGGTTCCAGGAGCAGTGGGATCGCCTGGATCCGCTCGACCGGCGCCGGCTATCCCGGTTCGCCCATCAGATCCTGCAGGAGACGTGGGGGATCGGATGAAGCCCTCGGGAGGTGGCTGGCGATGATCAGCGTGATCATCCCGACGCTGAACGAGGCGGCTTACCTTCCACGTTTGCTGGAGGCGCTGGCGCGCCAGATCCGACCGCCGGACGAGGTGATCGTGGCCGATGCGGGCTCGAAGGACGGGACGCCGGAGATCGCCCGGGCCTGGGGCGCCCGGGTGGTCCCTGGAGGACGGCCGGCCGTCGGCCGGAACGCCGGCGCGCGCGTCGCGCGGGGAACATGGCTGGTGTTCCTGGATGCCGATGTCGTTCCCCGGCCCGATTTCCTGGAAAAGGCCATGAAGGAGATCGAAGCCCGGGGTCTGGATATCGCCACCTGCCTGATGGAGCCCCTGAGCCCCCGGCCGACCGATCGGGTGTTCCATGAGGTGGCCAACGGATACCTCCTGGCCCTGCAGTGGATCTCCCCCCGCGCCCCGGGGTTCTGTATTCTGGTCCGCCGTGCCCTCCATGAGGCCATCGGCGGGTTCGATGAAACCCTGCTCCTGGCGGAAGATCACGATTACGTGCGGCGGGCGTCCCGTCATGGCCGGTTCGGGGTCCTCACCACGGTTCGGATCCCGGTATCCACCCGGCGGCTGGAGGAGGAGGGCGTCTTCCCGTTGCTGTTGAAATACCTGTGGGCGGAAGCCCATGTGTGGGCCGGGCGACCGATCCGATCGCTTCCTTTTGCTTACGCCTTCGGACATCACCGTCCATCTCCGCATCCTGGGGGATATGCGGAGGCAGAGGATGGGGAGGAGGGAAACCGGCTGGCCCTGCCATTCGCCCTCCATCCCCGATCCCTGATGCAAAGGATGGGAAGCTGGCCCAGGCGCCCCCACTTGCCTCGGAAGACCATGGATCATGCCGGCTCCAAGGCGAAGCCCCCCATGGCTTAGAAACAGGACAGCGGCGAGCAGTCGTCCGGCGTTCCCTGTCCTGAAGTTATAGAAGGAAGATGCTCGGAGCGTCTGGCATGCCGGATCGCCTGCGGAAATGGAACGGTTGGGGTTATGAAGGGGAAGGGATCCCAGCGGACCGGATCGACCGCTGGCTGAAGGCTGTGGAGCCATGGCTGCGGATTTCTCCGAGGGATCATCAGCCGCCCGTTCCCCTCGAGTCCCTTCGGATCCCTCCACCCCGGATCTCCCCGGAGATCCGGGGCTTTCGGGGTGCTCTCCTGGCCACGCCATATGAGCGGGCGCTGCATGCGGCGGGGCGAAGTTTCGGGGATCTGGTGCGGTTGCGGACCGGTCAGGATCTCTGTTTCCCGAATGCGGTGGCTTATCCGGAGGATGAAGCGGATCTCCTCCGCCTGCTGGAGGTCGCCGAACGCCGATCCATCGCCCTCATCCCTTATGGGGGTGGAACCTCGGTCGTGGGAGGGGTCGAGCCCACCGTTCCGCCCGGCTTCGAGGGAGTCCTGTCGGTGGATCTCGCCCGGATGAATCGGATTCGCTTCCTTGATCCATCGGGCCGTCGGGTTCGGGTGCAGGCGGGGATCCGGGGGCCGGATCTGGAGGAAGCGCTGCGGGCGCACGGCCTGGCCTTCCGGCATTACCCCCAGTCCTTCCAGATGTCCACCCTGGGCGGCTGGATCGCGGCCCGGGCGGCCGGCCATTTCTCCACGGCGTGGGGGCGGATCGAGCATCGGGTGGAAAGCCTGCGGGTGCTTACCCCTCGGGGAATTCTGGAGACCCGGGAGGTGCCCGCATCGGCTTCGGGGCTCGATTTGCGGTCGTGGATGATGGGTAGTGAGGGGGCGTTTGGGTTCATCACCGAGGCGGTGGTACGGGCGGTGCGGCCGCCGGTCGCCAAGCGAGCGGGGGGTTTTCGCTTCCCGGAGTTCTCCGCTGGCCTGGAGGCCGTGCGGCGGATCCTGCAAGCGGGCTTAACGCCAGCTGTTCTCCGCCTCCTCGATGAGTATGAAGTGGCGATCAGCGCTGCCCTCACCGGTCGTCCGGTGGAACCAGGTGCCTTGCTTCACATCAGCCTGGAGATCGAAGATCCCGAGGATGCGCACCGGGCGGAAGCGGAGTGGCGCTCGGCCCTCCGGTGGATCGAACGGACAGGAGGCATTCCAGCGCCTGAGGCCGTAGAGACATGGAAACAGGCTTACTTCGAACAGCCCTACTGGCGGGACGTCATGATCGACTTCGGGCTGCTCCTGGATACGGTGGAGACGGCTGTGCCATGGCCTCGGGTAGAGGAAACTGTGCGGACGGTGCGAGAGCGGTTGCTTCAGCGGATCGATCGCTGGTCGCCGGTCGGTGGGGTGATGTGTCGAGTGACCCACGGATATCCGGACGGCTGCGCGCTGTATTTCACCTTCTTCGCCCGTCCACCTCGGGAAGCGCTGCGCGAGGCCTGGCGGGACCTCCAGCGGACGGCCCTGGAAGCGTTTCTGGCGTGTGGGGGGACGATCACCCATCACCACGGAACGGGACGGGATCTCCGGTCGCTCCTGGTCGTAGAGCATGGCCCCCTGGCCCTGGAGATCCTTCAGAGCGTGAAGGGCACCCTGGATCCGGCCGGGATCATGAATCCGGGCGTGCTGGTGACCCCCATATCCTCAGCTTGATCTATTCAATTCGGGATGCGCCTTCCATGTGTAGCTCGAATGTCCCCGGATCTTTTCGAGCTTTCGGTGTGAGCGGGCGCGCCTACAGGCATCCACCCAGCGCCCACCCTCGCCGAAAAACAGCTTCCTCCCCATGCCGCTTTGCCAGCCCTTGACAAAATCGATCTCATCGAATATCATAGGAACCAAATTGCACACGTGTGCAAATTCCTCCGATGGGCCGACGCGCTTCCCGGCGGGTTTCGATCAAGGATATCGCGCGAAGGGCTGGCGTCTCCCACTCCACGGTCTCGCGGGCGTTGCGGGGGAGCCCCCTGGTCAATCCCCGCACGGCCGAGCGGATCCGTCGGCTGGCGGCGCGGATGGGCTATGTGCCCAACGCGGCCGCGCGGAGCCTGGTCACCACCCGCACATCCATCATCGGCCTGGTCATCACCACCCTGGCGGATCCCTTTCTGGCGGAGATCGTCCGCGGCGTGGAGGAAGTGGCCCTGGAGGCGGGCTATCGCCTGTTCCTGGCCACCTCCAACGCCGATCCGGAGCGGGAGCTGGCCGCGGTGCGGGCCCTGGCGGAGAGCCGGGTGGAGGGCGTGATCGTGGCCTCCTCTCGCGTCGGCGAGCTCTACCTCCCCTATCTGGAAGCCCTCGGGGTCCCCATTGTGCTCATTAATCAGCAGCGGGAGGCGCCGCTCATTTATTCCGTCGCCTCGGACAGCTATCAGGGGGCGGTGCTGGCGGTTTCGTATCTGATGCGCCTGGGCCACACCCGCATCGCTTACATCAGCGGCCCCCCCATGGCCCGCTCAGATCGGTTGCGGCGGGCGGGTTATCAGGAGGCTCTCACGGCCGCAGGCATCCCGCCGGATCCCGCATGGGTTGTGGAAGGAAACGGCCGGCCGGAGGCCGGGGAGTGGGGCATTCAACGCCTGCTGGAGGCCCCGGTCCGGCCGACGGCCGTGTTCTGCTACAACGATATGACGGCGATCGGGGCCCTTCGGGCTGCCCGAGTCGCGGGGCTGCGGGTTCCGGAGGACCTTTCGATTATCGGCTTTGATGATATCCTCTTCGCCGCCTACACGGAACCCCCTCTCACGACGATCGCCCAGCCCAAGTATGAGATGGGGCGGACCGCTATGAGCATGCTGCTCCGCCTGCTGCAGGGGGAGCGGGTCTCTCCTCAGCTGCAGCTGCCCTGCCGTCTGGTGGAGCGGGCCTCATGCGGCCCACCCCCGGAAGGCTCCATCCCGGTAGTTCCCCACCTTCTGGCTGAAAGGAGGTTGCCATGATTCGCACCGTCCGCCGGTGGATTCCCATTCTCCTGGTCCTGGGCTTGCTGCTGGGGGCGTGCGCCCCGGCCACGCCTGCCGCCGCTCCCCCGAAGAAGGAGTTCACGTTTTACATCGTCTCCCACGGCGGCCCTGCCGATCCCTTCTGGGGGGTGGTGATCAAAGGGATGAACGACGCCGCGAAGGTTTATCCGGTGGAAGCGAAATACTTCGGGCCGGAGAAGTTCTCCATCCAGGAGCTGGTGAACCTCCTCAACAGCGCCATCGCCGCCAGGCCGGACGGGCTGGCGGTGACCATCACAGACCCCAAGGCCCTCGATGAGCCGCTGCGTCGGGCGATCCAGCAGGGCATCCCGGTGGTGGCGATCAACGTCGCCGATCCGCGCCCGGAGGGAGAGCGCATCCCGTATATGTTCTACATCGGCATGGATGAGTATCTGGGCGGGCTCCGGGCGGCCCAGCGGATGCTCGCCGTGCGCACGCCCAAACGGGCCGTGTGCGCCATCCACGAGGTTGGCCACGTGGGCCTGGAGGCCCGCTGTCAGGGCTTCCTGGATGGGATGAAGGAGAAGAACGTGCCGGTGGAGAAGCTGGACATCGGCACGGATCCCACCAAGGCGGTGGAGGCCCTCAAGGCTTACTTCACCCGCAACCCGGATACGGATGCCCTCCTCACCCTCGGCCCCCTGGGCACGGACCCGGCGGTGAAGTTCCTGAAGGAGAACAACCTGGTCGGCAAGGTGCTCCATGGGACGTTCGATCTGCACCCCGGGACGCTGTCGGCGATCAAGGAAGGGGTGACGCTGTTCGCCATCGATCAGCAGCAATACCTGCAGGGTTACATGGCCATCACCTGGCTCTATCTCTACAAGAAATATGGGTTGCGGCCGGCCAACGACGTGCTGACCGGGCCGGGCTTTGTGGATAAGGACAATGTGAGCCAGGTGGAGGAGCTGATCAAGCAGGGCATCCGTTAAACCTGGGGCCCGCTCGCGGGACGAAGCCGCTGCGCGAGCAAATCCCCTCCGGAGGCTTCTGGGGCTGCGGGGCGCCTTCGGTGTCCCTGCAGCCCCTCTCTCCTCCCTGTGGCCTGAAAGGCGCGGGGGAGGCGGAGAAGGAGAGCGGGGGGATCTGGCTTTCCCGATGGGGGCCCAGCAGGCGCAGGTCCCGATGAACCCATGGTTGAGTGCGTCCGCAATGGATCCGCAAGCGGTTGAGGCGCGTGTGCAGGCGCAGGCCCGCCGGCGGATACGAGGGATTTCCCTGGCGGAGCTGCGGCGATACCCGGAGGTGGGGGCGCTGGCCGGTTTCCTCGCTGTCTTTCTCGGCTTTGCGATCGCGGCCCCCTACTTCCTCACCCTGGACTCTCTGGCCGGGATCATGACCATCGCCGCGGAGCTGGGGCTGGTGGCGATTGGCGTCACGCTGCTGATGATCGCCGGGGAATTCGATCTCTCGGTGGGCTCCGTGCTGGGGGTCTCGGCGATGGCGTTCGCGCTGATGGCCCGGGCCGGGATCCCTCATCTCCTCGCGTTCCTGGCGGCCCTCTCCCTGGCGGCGGCGATCGGGGCGCTGAACGGCTGGGTGGTGACCCGCGGGCGGCTCCCCTCATTCATCGTTACCCTGGGGTCCATGATGTTCTGGCGGGGGGTGCTCCTGGCGGTGACCGGCGGGTTTCCCATCGCCTATGAGGGGAAATCCCTTCTTATGTTCGTTCTCTCCGGCCGGCTCCCCGGTGGTTTCCATGCCTCTGCCCTCTGGTTCCTGACGGTTGCGCTGATCGCCACCCTCGTTCTCACCCGCACGCCCTTCGGGAACGCGATCTTCGCTTCGGGGGGCAACCCCCAGGCGGCCCGAGCCCTGGGGGTGGAGGTGGCGCGGGTGAAGCAGATCGGGTTCATCCTCACCGCGGTCCTGGCCGCCCTGGCGGGCATCATCCAGTTCAGCCGCTTCGGATCGGTGGATCCCCTGCGAGGGGAAGGAGTCGAACTGGAAGCGATTGCGGCCACGGTGACCGGCGGGACCCTGCTCACGGGGGGCTATGGGAGCGTGATCGGCACGGTGCTCGGGGCGCTGATCGTGGGGATGGTCCGCAACGGCCTGGTGCTGGCCGGCGCGCCGGCCTACTGGTATCGCGCGTTCATCGGGCTGGTGCTGGTCGGAGCGGTGATCATCAACCTGCGGATCCGACGGTCGGGGTGAGGCGCTCGATCTGGCATCCGGGGCGCCCACGCCCTTTCCGGCCCCATCGCGTGGATGCGGGATGGAAACGAGGAGCGACGATGAGCGAAGGGCGCTGGCTGGTGGAGATGCGCGGGATCGTCAAGCGGTTCGACGGTGTGGAGGCCCTGGCCGGGGTGGATTTCGCCGTGGGCTATCAGGAGGTGGTCGGCCTCCTGGGGGATAACGGCGCCGGGAAATCCACGCTGATCAAGGTCCTGACCGGGGTCTACCCGCCGGATGACGGCGAGATCTACTTCGAGGGCCGTCCGGTTCGCTTCCGCTCGCCCCGCGAGGCGCGAGCGCTGGGCATTGAGACCGTTTACCAGGATCTGGCCCTGGTGGAGATGATGAGCATCGCCCGGAACTTCTTCCTGGGCCGGGAGCCGGTGCGGCGGGTCGGGCCTTTCTCATTCCTCGATATGCGGGAGATGGAGCAGGTCACTCGTCAGGTGCTGGAGGAGATCGGCATCCGGGTCCGTTCGGTATGGGAGCCCGTCTCCGTGCTGTCGGGTGGGGAGCGACAATCGATCGCGATCGGCCGCGCCCTCCACTTCGGTGTGCGCCTGCTGATCCTCGATGAGCCCACTTCCGCGCTCTCGATCAAAGAGACCCGCAAGGTGCTGGGGTATGTGGAGGAAGTCCGCCGGCGGGGCCTCTCGGTGATCTTCATCACCCATAACATCTATCACGTCTATCCGGTGGCGGATCGTCTGGTCATCTTAAGCCACGGGCGCAAGATCGGGGACTTCCGCAAAACCGATGTCTCGCCGGAGATGGTCGCGGAGCTCATTGCTGGCGGGATCACCCTTCCGGAGGAGGGAAAGCCATGAAAGCCGTGGTGGTGGAGGCGAAGTGGGATCCGCGTCCGGATTATCCGCTTTCGGATTGGGAGCGGGAGACGGGCAAGGCGATCACGGGGTCCAGCATCTGGCGGCATCCCCGGTTCTCGATCCAGGAGGTCCCGGATCCCGCGCCGGGCCCGGATGAGGTGGTGATCCGGGTGAAGGCCTGCGGGGTATGCGGGTCGGATCTGCATTTCTATGAGACCGATGCGGAGGGCTACATCCTGTATCCCGGCCTGGTGAAGTTCCCCGTGATCCCGGGCCACGAGTTCTCCGGGGAAGTGGTCGCGGTGGGGAAGGAGGTGCGGGATCTGCGGCCGGGGGATATGGTGACTTCCGAAGAGATGCTGTGGTGTGGGGTCTGCACGCCCTGCCGCAGCGGCTTCTTCAACCATTGCACCAACCTGGAGGAGCTGGGCTTCACGGTCCCGGGGGCCATGGCGGAGTATGTGGCCGTCAAAGCCAAATACTGCTGGAAGATCGACGCCATCGCCGAGCGCTACGGGGATGTCGACCGGGCTTACGAAGCGGGTTCCCTGGTGGAGCCGACCAGTGTGGCCTACAATGGGCTCTTTGTCCGCGCGGGCGGGTTCCGCCCCGGAGCCTATGTGGCGGTCTTCGGGGCAGGGCCCATCGGCCTGGCGGCCATCGCCCTCTCCCGGGCGGCGGGCGCCGGGAAGGTGCTGGCCTTCGACGTGAGCCCTTCGCGGCGGGAGATGGCGCTGCGGATGGGCGCGGATGCGGCCTTCGATCCCCGGGAGGTGGCCCCCAGCGAGGCGATCCGGGAGGCGACCCGTGGGGAAGGGGCGGATGTGCTGGTGGAGGCGGCGGGGGCTCCCCCACGGACGCTGCCGGAGATGGAGAAGGCCCTGGCGATCAACGGGCGGATCGTGGTGATCGGCCGGGCCGCCGAGCGGGTGCCGCTCTACTTGGAGGTCCTGCAGGTGCGGCGGGGGCAGATCTTCGGCTCCCAGGGCCATTCGGGCGATGCCATCTTCCCCAGCGTGATCCGGATGATGGCCGCCGGGCTGATCGATATGACCCGCATCATCACCGCCCGCTATCCCCTGGATCGGGCGGTGGAGGCGGTGGAGCGGCTGAGCCAGCGGATCGACGCGAAGATCACCATCAAGCCGGATCTGCGGGCGGTGCCGGAAGCCGAGCCGGCGGCCGCCGCGACCGCCTGATCGGGAGGATGCGGGGATGGCCGAGCGGATGCCAGCGGTGGTGTTCCTGGGAGAAGGACGTTGGGCGCTGGAGGAGCGGCCGGTCCCTTCGTTGCGGAACCCGGATGACGTTCTCCTCCAGGTGGAGGCCTGCGGGATCTGCGGCACGGATCTGCATATCCTGGAGGTCCCCCCCGGGCATCCCGCAACCCCCGGGGTGGTCCTGGGCCATGAGGTCATCGGCCGCGTCGTGGAGGTCGGTCCGGCGGTGACCCATCTGCGGCCGGGGGATCGGGTCGCGGTGGCTCCAAATCTGTATTGCGGGGTCTGTCGCTTCTGCCAGCGGGGGCTTTACAACCACTGCGAGCGGTTCACCACGCTGGGGATTTTCCTGGATGGCGGCCTGGCCCCTTACGAGGTGGCCCCTGCCCGGGCCCTCTTCCCGATCTCCCCGGAGGTCCCCCTGGAGCGGGCGATCTTCACCGAGGTGGTTTCCACGGTGGTGGGCGGAACCCTTCACGCCCGTTTGCATCCGGGGGAGCATGCGGTGGTGCTGGGTTGCGGGCCGGTGGGATTGCTGTTCCTTCAGATCCTTCGGGCGAGTGGGGCCGGGAGTCTCATCGCCGCCGATATCGCGCCGTTCCGCCTGGAGTTCGCGCGGCGGGCGGGGGCGGATTGGGCCGTGGACCCCCGGGAGCAGGATCTGGAGGGGCTGGTTCGGGAGGTCACGGGGATCGGGGCGGATGTGGTCGTGGATGCGGTGGGCTCGTTGATGGGGACCGCCCTGCGGCTGGTGCGGCCGGGGGGAACGGTGATCCTCTTCGGGATGAACGCCCGGGCCCGGGCGGAGATCGCCCAGTATGACATCACCCGCCGGGAGATCCGGGTGGTGGGCAGCTATGTCGGTCGCCACACCTTCCCCCTGGCCATCCAGATGCTGGAGCGGGGGGTGATCCGTCCGGAGGAGCTCGTCACCCATCGCCTGCCGTTATCCCGCTTCGGGGAGGGGCTGGAGCATTTACGCCGGGGAGAGGCGGTGAAAGTGATGATGGTGCCCGCGTGAGAGGGGGGTGAAGGGAGGGGCCATTCTGTCCCCTGAACGGGGGCTTCCCGGTGCAGATCCTCACACAAACGCGTGGAGGTTTCGCGATGAGCAAGTGGCAGATCCCACCGGAAGGCGGCCATATGGATCGGCCGACGGGGATTTACTTCCAGAACATGACCGGCAAACAGGTCATGGAGCGCCTGAAGCAGAACGATCTGATCATCATCCCGGTCGGGGCCACGGAGGCCCATGGCCCCCATGCGCCTTACGGGGAGGACGTCTTCCTGGTCACCCGGATGGCGGAGCAGGTGGCCCTGCGGACAGGGTGCACGGTGAGCCAGCCGCTGTGGTTCGGCTCCCACCCGTATCACCACATGGGGATGCCGGGGACCATCGTGGTGCCCGAGGACGTGTTCGTCGGGATGCTGACGGCGATCATCGCCGGGTTCTGGAACGCGGGATTCCGCAAGCAGATCATCCTGAACGGCCACGGGCAGGAATATGTGATCCCCATCGCCATCCACCGCTTCGCCAAGACCTACAAGGTGCCGGCGATCATCGTCAACGTCAACTGGTATCACGCGATCCCCGATCACTTCAAGTTGAAGTCCGAAGGCGGCCCCTACGAGACCCATTTCATCCATGGGGATGAGGTGGAGACCAGCTGGAGCCTGGCCCTGTTCCCGGAGTTCATCCGCATGGAGGATGCGGTGGACACGGAGCCTTACAGTTTCCTGCCCACGGATAGCGAGCACATCGACAAGGCGGGGAATCTGCTGCGCAAGCCCATCGCCTGGTATGCGCAGGTGGGCCTGCGGCCGATTGAGGTGAAGGCCTACCAGCCGGGCGTGGTGGGGAAGGCGACCCTGGCCAGCGCCGAGAAGGCGAAGCCGGGGGTGGAGCAGCTGCTCGATTACCTGGAGAAACTGGTTCGGGACATCCTGGAGGCCTTCCCGCCGGGGAAGCTGCCGCCGCTGGAGGGGGTGACGGAGCGGGAGCGGGAGATGCTGGAGCCCTACCTCAAGATGCCCTTCGAGCCTGGCTGGCGGAGCCTGTATGAGCTGCACTACCCGATGTGAAAATTTTTTCGTTCTTCTTTAACGAAACCATCCAGCTGGTCTCACTGCGAGTTAAAGAGGGGCAATTAACTTGATATTGTTAGATTTGCCGTGCCGCCGTGACGTAGCACGGGCTTCCGCCGTATAAGACGGTGAACGCGGGCTTGCGCCCGCGGCGCAGGCTTTCAGCCTGCGCTACAAGGCCGTCCTTGGCAGTTGGGAGAGGTCAAAGAGCCCGAATTTAACAATGTCAAGTTAAAATCCCCCACAAAAAAGAGGGAGGTTGCCATGGCCCGTTGGCTTCTGATCCTCGGCATGGTATTGGCTCTGGTCGCATGTGCGCCGGCCCCCACACCAGCGCCTCCCACGGCGACGCCGGCGGCTCCACCCCCTGCAGCGACCCCAGCTCCTCCTACGCCAACCCCGCCACCCAGGGAGGTGGTTCTGACAGCGTGGACGATAGGACCGGAGCAGGCCTCTCATTTTCGGGCAGACAATCTGACGGCGGCGGCGGAGGCCCTGAATAAGGCCCTTGAAGCGGAGGGGTCAAACATCCGGGTGAAGGTAGATGCCAGCTTCGACACCAGCACATGGGATGAATACCGCCAGCGGTTCATCCTGGCCGCTCAGGCAGGCAATGCGCCGGATATCATCCTGAGCGGCCATGAGGACACAGCACCGTGGTCCGAAGCCGGGTTCATTGTCCCTCTGGACGATTGGATCCGGAAATATGAAGCCCAGACGGGGCTTAAGGATATCTTCCCCACCCTCTGGAACGCCGTGACCTATAAGGGCCAGCGCTGGGCAGTTCCTCAGGACACAGAAGCCCGCCCGATGTTTTTCAGCAAGACGCTTCTGAAGAAGCTGGGCTGGTCCGATGAGGAAATCCAGGCCCTGCCCGAGCGGATCCGAACCGGCCAGTTCACCCTTATGGATCTGCTCCGGGTCGCTAAGGAAGCTCAGGATAAAGGGGTGGTGAAGCCGGGTTACGGCTACTGGACCCGCCCACGTCGGGGGCTGGATTTCTATCAGTTCTACATCGCCTTCGGCGGTCAGTTGCAGGATCCTCAGACCGGGAAGCTCGTGCTGGTCCAGGAGGCCCTCCGGAAGCACTTCCAGTTCCATTACGACACGGTGTTCACCTATGGAACCACACCGAAGAACTTCATTGGAACTGACTGGAGCACCTGGCATCAGACGGTGAGTGCAGGGGATCAGGTGCTCTTCTGGAACGGTGGAACGTGGCACTGGGGTCAGTGGCTGACCCAGTTCGGCCGCCAGGAGCCGGATCTGTGGGCGAACATCGGTTTCGCCCTGATCCCGGCGGGCGAGCCTGGGCAAAAGCCCACCACCCTTTCCCACCCTCTGGTTTATATGGTGACCTCGGAGAAGGCGAGCGGAAAGAAGAACCAGGAACTGGCCTTCCGACTGATTGCCATGGCCACCACGCCCGAACTCAACACCCGCCACGCGGTGCAAAGCGCTCACCTCGCGATCCTGAAGACCCAGCTCGACGACCCGGAGTATAAGAAGGCCCAGTTCCTGCAGCAGACCGCCTATATGGTGGAATATGCTACTTACGCGCCCAACCATGCTGACTTCTCGGCCTATGATGAGGTGGTCTGGACGGCTTTGTCCGCCGTCATGGGCGGGGAGATGAAGCCGGACCAGGCGGTTGAGATGGTGGTGAAGGAGCTTCAGGCCCGTTTGGGGGATAAGGTGATCATCCGATGAGGCAGGTGGAACGGGAGCTGGAAGTGGCGAAGAGGGGGAGGGGATTTTCCCTCCCCCTCCTGCGGATTCGGCCCGGGGTCTCCAAACAGGGAGTGGCCGCCCTCCTCTTTTTGAGTCCGGCGGCCCTGATTGTGCTCCTGTTTTTTGTCGCTCCTGTCCTTCTCACCTTCTGGATCAGCATGACCAATATGAGCGTGGCGACCCTGGGCCGAACCGAGATCATCGGATTTAGTAATTATTTGCGGATCCTGCGCAGCCCCTATACTTCACGGATCCTCCAGAACACACTTCTCTATGTTTCCGCAACGTTAACTTTTAACGTCGGAATGGGCCTCATCCTCGCTCTGTTAACCACACATATCGAGGAGCGGGTAGGGGTTCTCTTTCGAGCTCTCTGGTTGCTGCCTCGCGTCACCCCTTCCGTTGTCTACGCGTTATTATGGACCTGGGCGACGGCTCCTGCTCCCTTCGGGACCCTGAATCAGGTTCTGGGTCCGCTCGGGCTTCCTTCGCGCAACTGGTTGACCACGCAGCCGTGGGGAGTGATTATTCTCGCCAATGGATTTGTCGGGGCCTCACTGGGGATGATCATCTTCACCTCGGCCATCAAGGCGATCCCACCGGATTACATCATGGCGGCCCAGGTGGATGGAGCCACCACCTGGCAGATCATCCGACGGATCATCCTGCCGCTGATCCGATGGCCGATCATGTTCGTGACGGCTTATCAGACGCTTTCCCTCCTGGCCTCGTTTGAATATATCCTGCTGCTCACGGAGGGTGGGCCCGGGTTTTATCGGACGGAGGTCTGGGCCCTTTATGCCTATCATCAGGCCCTTTCCAATTACTTTGGCAACGTGCAATTCGGGTTCGGGGCTGCGTTGGCCGCGGTCCTGGTGGCCATCGGGGTGGTGGCTTCGGTGATTTATCTGCGGGTTTTCCGATTTCAGGAGATGATGAGCGAGCCAAAGATCGAAGGGGTGTAAGATGGGAAACTGGATCAAGAAGGGCACGCCCTATCTGATCCTGGCAGCTCTCTCCCTGCCGCTGCTGCTCTTATATGCCTGGCTGTTCATTGGGGCCTTCTCCCCCCGTACTCATGGGTTAATCCCGGAGGGCTTCACTCTGTCGAACTGGAGCTTCCTGTTCACTCCGTGGGGGAACCGTCCCAGCATCTGGGTGGCGGCGTTGAATTCCACTTTGCTGGCGGGCGGTTACACCGTGATCCTGTTGCTGATCTCCTCCACTGCTGCCTATGCGCTCTCCCGGCTCTCTTTTCGCGGCCGCCGCTTTTTCATGATGCTGGTCCTGGTCCTTCATGCCTTCCCCAGCATCACCCTGTTGATTGCCATCTTCTATGTCCTGCGGGCTTTACGGCTTTACGACACCTTAATCGGGGTGGCCCTGGTGAAAACTGCCCTGGAGCTTCCGCTGGGGGTCTGGGTGATGAAAGGGTTCTTCGACAACGTATCGTGGGATATCGAGATGGCCGCGTTGATTGATGGTTGCTCCCGCCTCCAGGCCTGGCGTCGGGTGATGATCCCGATGGTCCGCCCTGGCATCGCAGCCTTAGCGGTCTTTGCCTTTGTCCTGGGATGGAATGAATTCCTGCTCCCCTATATTTACATGCCCAGCGCGCGCAACTGGACCCTCTCCGTCTTCATTCGCAGCGTCACCGCGGGTGGGGCAGGGGAAATCCTGTTCGTGAATTACGGGGTGATCGCCGCTGCGGGCCTGTTCTATGTCCTGCCGGTGCTTTTGTTCTTCCTGTTCACCCAGCGATATCTGTTGCAGATTTATGCCGGAGGGGTAAAAGGTTAAGTTAAACTTTGCCAGAAAAGCGCTCACCAAACATACAAGTGTTCCTGGAAGAGGGGGAGTGCAAATGCGGGTGAGCATTGAGCGCCTGACCAAGCGTTTCGGCAAGGTGGTGGCAGTGCAGGACCTGAGCCTCGAGATCATGGATGGAGAATTTGTCGCCCTTCTCGGGCCCTCTGGATGCGGTAAGACCACGGTCCTCCTGACCGTGGCGGGCATCTACCGACCGACGCATGGTTGGATTCGGTTTGATGGGAAGGTGGTTAATGATCTGCCCCCCAGGGAGCGTAACATCGGGATGGTATTTCAGAGTTACGCTCTCTATCCCCACATGACCGTTTATGAAAACATCGCCTTCCCATTGACCCTGCGGCGTATGCCCCGTGCTGAGATCCATCGACGGGTGGTGGCGGCGGCCCAGCTGCTTCAGATCGAGGAGCTCCTCGATCGACGCCCGGGTCAGCTCTCCGGCGGCCAGCAGCAGCGGGTGGCCCTGTGCCGCGCCCTCGCGAAAGAGCCAGATCTGTTGCTGCTTGATGAGCCGCTTTCGAACCTGGACGCCCGCCTTCGGCTCCTGGCCCGCGCTGAGATCAAGCGCCTTCAAAAGGAATTGGGCATCACCACGATCTTCGTGACCCATGACCAGGTGGAAGCAATGACCATGGCTGACCGCATCGCCGTGCTCAATCAGGGCGTCCTCCAGCAGTTCGACACCCCGGAGGCCCTTTACACCCGCCCGGCAAACCTCTTCGTTGCGGAATTCATCGGCAGCCCGCCGATGAACTTCCTGGAAGGCTCTTTAACGGTTCATGGGAGCGCCCTTCGCCTCACTGGCCCTGAATGGCATGTAACTCTTCCGGAGGGGTTGAAATCGTGGGCTGAGGCCGTCCGGGATAGGGACCGATTGATCCTTGGCGTTCGCCCGGAGCATGTTCGCCTGGCTCCCTCGGAGGAGGGTGAGCTCCGGGCTGAGGTCTACGTGATCGAACCGTTGGGGCGGGATGTGCTGGTTAATCTGCGCATCGGAAGCCTCCGGTTGCGGGCCCTGGTTCCTCCACCCTTCCCCTGGAAGGTCGGAGACATCGTCGGCCTCCATTTCGATCCTGCACATCTTTACCTGTTCGATCCTCACACCGGAGTCCTGATCGGGCGTTCGTAGGATGAGCTGGGATCGAGGCTCAGATCTCCATCATCTGGCGCTCCGACATACCCCCGTTCTCCTCCTGGACCGGGCGGAGCCTTTCCGGGTCGAAGGGGTAGGCTATGCGGTATTGGATCGGGGGACTTTCTCTCCGACTTTCCCCCGCCGGTTGATGGTGGAACCTCCTGCCTGTCAGGTGATCGAGTACGCCATTGAGTGGGATGCTGACATCGGTCATCTCTATGAGCTGGAGCACGTCTGGGTGTATTTAGATAGGGAAGGTATGGTCGTCCGGGTGGAGGCCTCCTGGCACGGCACCTATCGGGAGATGGTTGCAGATGGCCGCATTCCCCTGGAGGATGGACATCCTATCCTGTATGTGGAGCCCGGCAAGCATGCGATGGCACCGAGCCCCACGTGGTTTCAGGAACGATCCGCACGGACTCTGCGGGAGTGCACACGCTTGGCCGGGGCGGGAGGGATCTGGCTGAATCCTCTCTATGGCTTTCCAGCCATTAAATCCCCTCAGACTGATCGGCTGGCGCGAACTTATTTGCGCCGCAAGGCTTTCACACCGACCTGGATCTTCGATCGCCGTCTCGAGATCTCCCCGGAACTCCTCCGCCCGATCCGAGAGCTGCTATTTGAGATCCCCCGGCGGTTGCAAACGCTCATCGAGCGCCTGGAGCGCGATATCCCGGAGGAGGAACGGGATCTTCTCATCATTGCCCATCGGGGCGCCTCTGCAAAGGCTCCCGAGAACACCCTGGCTGCTATCCGGCAGGCTGCCATGGATGATGCCGATGCGGTCGAGCTGGACGTGCAGGTGACGGCCGATGGGATCCCGGTCTTGCACCACGATGCGGAGGTCCGCTGGCTGGATGGAACCCTGCGGCCCCTTGGGGACGTTTTCCTGAGCGAGCTTCGGATCGCCCGGCCGGAGATCCCCACACTGGCAGAAGCGCTGGAGTTATGCCGGGAGGTCGGTCTCGGGGCCTACCTGGACCTCAAGGCCCCGGAGGCCGTGGAGCCTGCTGCCCTTATTGTTCAGCAGACCGGGATGTTGCCCTTTGTGATCTTCGGCGCGCGGGAGCCGGTGACCCTGCACGCTGTTCGGCGGGTGCTTCCATGGGCTTACCGATCCATCATGTTTGAGGGCCTGGAAACAGATCCCATCGCGCTGGCTGAGGCGGCGGATGCCCATTATGTTCACCCATGTTGGGAGGGACGGAGCGCACGGCCGGAAGAGCAACTTACTTCCACCTGGGTAAAGCGAGTTCACGCAAGCGGCCTGGGGATTATCTCCTGGCATGAGGAACAACCCATTGCCCTGAAGGCCTTGAAGGCTGTGGGAGTGGATGCTGTAACCACGGATCGGCCAGATCTCGCCGCGCAGGTATTTCGCTCGAAGGGGGCATGAATGGACTTCCCTGGGGAGGCCTTGGGGGATGCGCTCCAGGAAAAAGGGTTCCAGCTCCTGCCTGGCTCGTTCCGAGAGATCCCCGGACAGGGCTGGTGGTTCGCAGCGCGCGGTCCCGGGAGGAAGGCCGTGGGGTGGGTGGGAGAGGCCGAGCTCCCGCTTCGGATTGCTCCGCTGCTCCCTGAGCCGATCCCCGTGGGCCGCTATCGGGTGAATCTGTATCCCTGGATGTGGGACAACTATCTTGCGCTGCGGTCTCTGCTGTCGCTGGTTCCCCAGCGCTGCGACCGGCCGGCGTCCTTCGGGGCTGGGGATCGCCTGGGGATGGCGACCGCTGCGCAGATCGCGGCCCTGCGGGGATACCCGGTCTTCCCCGTGCTGGCTCAGCAGTCGCCCCGGGAGCTTGCTCGCACCGGCCGGGATTTCCAGGCTGTCCTGCTGGATGCGGTATGGGGCGTGCTGGAGGCTGGCTACACCGGTCCCTTCGGAGCGGACGCCGATCACCTTCAGGAGGAGGAACAGCTCCGCGCCGCAGCCGCAGCCGGTTACTCCCTCTACACCTTTGACCTCCGTCGGGCGCTGGCCCGGGGCCCCTGCCCATGGGAGGCGCTCCCCGCTCTGGCCCGATCCGTGGTCGCTGAGCTGGCCGGGCGCCGCCTCGAGACGCCGGAGGGACCATGGATCCTCCAGGAATCCGCTTTGCAGGCGGCGGCCTGCCGCTATGCGCCGGCCCTGGAGGACGTGGTTCGCGGGGCCGGGATCCTTCGCGATCAGGGAATCGACGCCGATCTGGAGGTGTCGGTCGATGAGACGGAGGAGGAAACGACCCCGGAAGCCCACGCCTTCATCGCCGTGTATCTGCAGCGGCGAGGAGTCGCCCTCTGGAGCCTGGCCCCCCGGTTCCCGGGGATCTTCGAGAAGGCCGTCGATTATGAGGGAGACGTGGCGCGCTTCGCCCGCGCCGTGACCCTGCATGCGGCGGTCGCGCGGGCCTTCGGGGGCCATCGCCTCAGCCTCCATTCCGGAAGCGAGAAGTTCCGCATCCTGCCCATCTTCCGGGAGGCGACCGGTGGCTGCTTCCATGTGAAGACCTCCGGGACCACCTGGTTGCAGGCGGTGCGGGTCATCGCCCGTGTGCACCCGCCCTTCTTCGCCGAGCTTTACGCCATCGCCCGCGCGCATCTGGAGGAGAGCCGCCGGGATTACCCCATCGCGTTGCGGCCGGAGGACCTTCCCTCCGCCCTTCCCGGCGATCCGGAAGCGGCGCTGGCCGACCGTGCGGTGCGGCAGCTCTTCCATATCTCCTATGGCGTGTTGCTGCGCGAGCGCGGGGTTGCGATCCGGGAGCTCCTGGAGAGCCACAAGGCGGAACACGATGCCGCCATCCGGGAGAACCTGGAACGCCATCTGGAAATCCTGCTAAAATCCGCTGGAGACGGACGAGGCGCCCGTATCGATCCCGGCCCGTCCGGCTGATCGATCGCCTGCCTCTGCCTCTCGATCCTCCACGAGGAGCGCATCCACGATGCGCCTGCGCATCGCCATCGTCAACTCCAGCAGCTTCGGCCGCTACTTCCCGGAACATCTGGAGCGCCTGGCTGCCCTGGGGGAGGTCCGGCGAATCGACGTTCCCCCGCAGATGGATGGCCGGGCCCTGGCTGAAGCGCTCCACGGCTTCCAGATCCTCGTCGTGAGCGTCACGCCGCGGTTCGGCCCGGAGTTCTTCGCCCACAAGGATGAGACTTGGCTGATCGCCCGCCATGGCATCGGGGTGGATAACATTCACCTCCCTTCCGCAACCGCCCACGGGGTGCTGGTGACCCGCGTCACCCCCTGGATGGAGCGGGACGCCGTGGCGGAGCTCACGATCGCCCTGTTGCTCGCGCTCCTCCGCCGGATCCCCGAGGCCGCCGCTGCCGCGCGGGAGGGACGCTGGGCCGAGCGGGCGGCCTTCGTCGGATGGGAGCTCCGGGGCAAGACCGTGGGGCTGATCGGCTTCGGGAACATCGGAAGCCGGGTGGGGGAGATCCTGGCGCACGGCTTCCATGCCCGGGTCCTGGCCTTCGATCCGGGGGTGCCCTCCGAAGCCATCCGGGAGAGCGGGGCGGAGCCCGTGGATCTGGAGACCCTGCTTCGGGAGGCGGACATCCTCTCTCTGCACGCGGCCCTCACGGAGGAAAACTTCCATATGCTTTCCCACGAGGCCTTCAGGAAGATGAAGCCGGGCGTGATCCTGGTGAACACGGCGCGGGGGGAGCTCATCGACGAGGCGGCGCTGATCGCCGCGCTGGAATCCGGACGCGTGGCCGGGGCCGCTCTGGACGTGGTGGAAGGGGAGCCCATCGGCCCGGATCATCCTCTCCTCCGTTTCCCGAACGTGCTGATCGTCCCCCACATCGCCGCTTACACCCACGAGACGCTGCGGCGTATGGGGGAGAAGGTGATCTCCGATGTGGAGCGGGTGCTCCGGGGGGAGATCCCGGAGGAAGTGGTGAACCCCGAAGTCCTCTCGCGTGCCCGGGCGTTCGCCCGGCAATCGCCTGCGGGCTCCGGGGGTGGGGTAGCTCCCTCTCGGTAACCCGCTCCGCCTGGGGCCGGGCTGGCCGCGAAGGCCATCGACCCGCCCTGGGAGCCTCCCCGGGTGATCCGCCGCCCCGCTCCGGAAAGCCAATTCGAGGCCGAAGGATATGGCGCAAATCCTTGCCGTGGATATCGGCACGACCCATCTGAAGGCCGGTCGCTTCGGATGGGATGGACAGCTCCACGGGGTGGCCATCCGGGCGCTTCCGCTGGCCCGGGATGAGACCGGGCGGGCGGAGCATGATCCGGAGGTCCTGTGGGATCGGCTGGTGGCCGCCGTGCGGGAGGTGGTCGGAGAGGCGTCGGATGAGATCCGGTGGATCGTCCTTTCCGCCTATCAGCTCAGCCTCATGCCGGTGGATGCGGCGGGTCGCCCCCTGATGGGGCTGATGACCCTCCTCGACACCCGGCCCCAGGAGACGTTCCCGGGGTTGCTGGCCCGCATGGATATCGGGAGGATCTACCAGCGGACAGGATGTCCGCCCCTCTTTCAATATCCGCTGGCCAAGCTGGAATGGATCCGGGTTCGCCGGCCCGATGTCTTCCACCGGGCCCGGTGGTTTGTGGGGGCGAAGGATTACATTCTCTTCCGTCTTCTGGGAAGGTTCCTGACGGAGCCTTCCCTGGCCACGGCGACCCAGCTGATGAACGTGCATACCCTGCGCTGGGATCCGGAGATCCTGGCGCTCGTGGAGCTCACCGAGGAGCGCATGCCGGAGGTGGTCCTTCCGGAAACCCGGATGGGTTCCCTGCGCCCCGAAGCCGCCGAAGCCCTCGGTCTCCGGCCGGAGGTGGAGGTGATCGCGGGGGTCTATGATGGGGGAGCGGTGGGCCTGGGATTGGGGGCCGTCGCGTCCGGCATCGGGGCGATGAACCTGGGGACTACGGCCATGATCCGCCGGGTCGCCGATCGCCCGATCCTGGATCGCTTCCCGCAGATGCGCTTGCAGACGTATTATCTGGCCGGGGGTCGCTGGTTCCCTGGCGGGGCCATCAACAATGCGGGAAGCGTCCTGCAGTGGTTGCAGGAGGCGGTGCTGGGTCTGGCGTATGCGGAGCAGGAGGCCCTGGCCGAGGCCGTCGGAGGGCCGACCGGGCTTCTGTTCCTTCCGTTTTTGACCGGCGAGCGTTATCCGGGGATCAGCCATCTGGCCTCTGGGGTGATCTTCGGCCTGCGCGCTCATCACCACCGGGGGCATCTCACCCGGGCCGCCATGGAAGGGGTGGCGTTCGCCCTCCGGTTGATCCTGGAGGCGCTGCGGGCCAACGATCTGTCCCCATTGCGGCTTCGGGCAGGCGGCGGGGGAACCCGTTCAGCCCTCTGGATGCGCATCCTGGCCTCCGTGTTCCAGACCCCGGTTGAGGTTCCGGAGATCGCGGAGCCGGCTCTAACAGGAAGCGCCGCCCTGGCTCGGGTCGCCATCGGCGCAGCCCCGGATCTATGGTCAGCGGTCCGGGAGGTGCCTGTGCGGATCTACGAACCGGTGCCGGATTGGGTTCCGATCTATGAGCGGCAGTTCGAGCGCTTCCAGGCCCTGATGGGGGATCTGGAGGAGGCGTTCCGCCGTCACCAGGAGATCTTTGGGGGGTGAATGCGTATGCGTAACGGTGGCGAGATCGGGATCATCGGTCTGGCGGTCATGGGCCAGAATCTGGCCCTGAATTTCGCCCGGCACGGGTTCCGGGTGTGTGTCTACAACCGGACCCCGGAGCGGACCGAGGGGTTTCTGCGGGATCGCGTGCGGGATGAGCCGATCATCCCCGCCTACACCCTGGAGGAATTCGTGCGGTGCCTGGAACGCCCTCGCCGGATCCTGCTGATGGTCCAGGCCGGGTCGGCGGTGGATCAGGTGATCGAGGCGTTGCTTCCCCTCCTGGAGCCGGGGGATCTGGTGATGGATGGAGGAAACTCCCATTACGCGGATACCGAGCGACGCATGCAGAATCTGGCCGCCCACGGGATCCGGTTCCTGGGGGTGGGGATCAGCGGGGGGGAGAAAGGGGCCCTGCTGGGCCCTTCCATCATGCCCGGTGGGTCCGCCGAAGCCTATGCCATGGTCGAGCATATGTTCATCCGGATTGCGGCGCAGAGTGAGGAGGGCCCATGCTGCGCCTATATGGGGCGGGGTGGGGCCGGCCACTACGTGAAGATGGTGCATAACGCCATCGAATACGCCTTCATGCAGGGCATCGCCGAGGCCTATGACTTTATGAAGACGGCCCTGGGGATGCCCGTCGAAGCCATTGCGGAGACCTTCGAGCGCTGGAACGAGGGGGCGTTGAACGCCTTCCTCACGGAGCTGGCCGCCCGCGTCCTGCGATACCGGGATCCGGAGAGCGGGGATCCGCTGGTGGAGCGGATCATGGATCGCGCGGAGCAGAAGGGGACGGGGCGGTGGGCAGCCCAGAGCGCGCTGGAGCTGGGCGTGCCCGCTCCCACCCTCACCGTGGCGGTGATCGCGCGCACCCTTTCCTACTTCAAGACGGATCGGGAGCGAATTGGGGCCGGGTTCCCGTGGCCGGATCAGCGTCTGGGGCCTTTTTCCGAGGGCGTCCTGGCGGACCTGGAGGCCGCGCTCAATCTGATGCTGCTGGCGGCTTTCTCTCAGGGGCTCTGGTTGCTCCACGAAGCTTCGCGGGTCTACAGCTACGGAACGGATCGGGCGGAGGTCCTGCGGGTCTGGCGGGCCGGTTGCATTATCCGCGCCCGCTGGCTGGGGTTCCTGAGGGAGATCGTTCGGGAGGACCCGGAGGATCCGCACCTGCTGTTCAGCGCGCGATTCCGGGCTGAGCTCCAGCAGCGGCTGCCAGCGGCCGGACGGGTCTTGCGATGGGCCTTCGAGGCAGGGGTCCCAATGCCTGCGCTGAGCACGGCGGTGGATTATGTGCTCTCCATGCGCCGCTCCCGGTTGCCGGCCAACCTCATCCAGGCCCAGCGGGATGCCTTCGGAGCCCACACCTATGAGCGGATCGATCGGCCTGGTGTTTTCCATACGGAGTGGCTGGATTGAGCGGGGTTCTCGGGGCTGCCGGGAAGGGACCGCCCCTTTTTCCGAGGAACGAACGCCCTGACCCCTCCTCTTCCCCACACGAGCGGGGAAGAGGGGGCGGATCGATCTACCGACCATGGCGGGCGGGCTGTTATCCGATGACGAGGCTTTCAGGAGGGGTGCCATGAGCTACCTCGAAACCCTGTTCTCGCTGAAGGGGAAAGTCGCGTTGCTGACGGGCGGCGCTGGGGTTCTGGCGGGCGCGATCGCTCGAGGCCTGGGTCGGGCGGGAGCCCGTCTGGTGCTCACCGACATCGGCCCCCTGGAGGGTCGCCTGGCGGAATTGCAGATGGAGGGCCTGGAAGCTTGTGGCTACCGGATGGATGTGCTCAACCGGGCGGAGATCGAAGCGGTGGCGGAACGGGTCCGACGGGAGGTGGGGCCGGTGAGCATCCTGATCAACCTGGCGGGGGGGAATATGCCGGAGGCCACGGTCGGGCCGGAGCGCTCATTCTTCGATCTGCCGCTGGAGGCCCTGGAGAAGGTGGTGGCCCTCAACCTCTTCGGCGGGGCGATCCTCCCGAGCCAGGTTTTCGCCCGACAGATGGTCGAGGCGGGCGAGGGGGTCATCATCAACGTCTCCTCCATGGCGGCCTTCCGCCCCTTAACCCGTGTGGTGGGTTATGCCGCGGCCAAGGCGGCGGTCAGCAATTTCACCCAGTGGCTGGCGGTGCATCTGGCCCAGGAATACTCGCCGAGGATCCGTGTGAACGCGATCGCCCCGGGGTTCTTCCTCACCCGGCAGAATCGATATCTGCTCCTGGATGAGCAGGGGAACCTGACCCCGCGGGGCCGGGCGATCCTCGAACATACGCCGATGGGCCGGTTCGGAGACCCGGAGGATCTGATCGGCACGGTGATCTGGCTGGCCTCTCCGGCCAGCGCCTTTGTCACCGGGGTGGTGGTGCCGATCGATGGGGGGTTCAACGCTTACGCCGGGGTTTGAAGGGATGGGATGGCCGCTGGCGTTTGTGCTTTCCTGGCAGCCCACCCGCTTCGAAGCCGCTGCCGCCGTTCACGATCTGGAACGCACCCTGGAGCGGCTACGGGCGTTGGGCTATGCCGGTGTGGAGCTGGCCGTGCGGGATCCGGCGATGGTTCCGGTTCCCCGGCTGCGGTCGCTTCTGGAGCGGTATGCGCTGCGGATCCCAGCGATCGGCACCGGTCAGGCGTGGGTGGAGGAAGGGTTGTCCCTCACCCATCCGGATGCTGTGGTGCGCCGGGCAGCCCTCGCCCGGCTGGAAGCCCACCTGGAGCTGGCGGCGGAGTGGGGGAGCCTGGTGATCATCGGGTTGATCCGCGGGCGTCTTATGGCCGGCGTCGACCGGGGCCGGGCGCTGGCGTGGCTGGGTGAGGCCATCGCGCACCTGGCCGATCGGGCCGCTGCGTATCCCGTTCGGCTGGCGCTGGAGCCTCTCAATCGCTACGAAACGGACCTGCTGAACACGGTCGAGGAAACGCTGGCCCTCATCGAGCGGGTGGGACGATCCCATGTGGGGGTGCTGCTGGACACTTTCCACGCCAACATCGAGGAGGCCTCCCTGGAGAAGGCCATCGCGCGCGCGGGGGATCGGCTGTTCCATGTGCATATCGCGGACTCCAACCGGTGGGCGCCCGGGTGGGGGCATCTGGATTTCGAGTCTGTCCTGAAGGCGCTCCGGGAGGCAGGGTATGGGGGATGGCTCTCCGCAGAGGTGCTGCCTCAGCCTTCCCTGGAGGAGGCGATGGCGCAGGTCGCCCGATGGGCGCGTATCGCGCTGAACCGTTCCCCCGTGTAGCGCTGTGGACTCACTCTCCCTCCTGGGGTCAGCGGCGTGAAATGCAGGATTCGATCGATCAGGCGCAGGCCATCCGCCTCCCGGAGGCCCAGGAGGAGATCATCATCGCTGCGCCAGGAACAGTCTCCCCGGGCGATGGAGCCGAACAGAACCAGGAACTCGATCTCCTCTCCTCGCTCCTGGAGAAGCCGCTGAACGGTCCGCTCAAAGCGCTCCTGATCCGGAAGGCCAGATGGAAGGTTCCACAAAGCGGATCACCTCTCCGGAAATGTTCGCCTTAATCCCGATCGCGATCTTTCAGAAGCGCCTCCGGCGTGTCGGATTCGCGCCGGGATCCTCCGATATAATCGGAGCCTGAGGCCACCTTCGGCGCGGATCCGTGCTCGGGCGAGCGTAGCCTTCAACGCGGTTCGAAGGGCCCCGGGCGGGTCCGGGCCTGCTGGATCTCACCGCATGGGAGGCTGGGATGGAGCGCATCGGTTTCATCGGCCTGGGCGTGATGGGGAAGCCCATGGCCCGCAACCTGATGAAGGCGGGGTATCCGCTGGTGGTCTACAACCGGAGCCGTGCACCGATGGAGGAGCTGGCCGCAGAGGGGGCGGAGGCGGTGGGTTCCCCGAAAGAGGTCGCGCAACGCAGCGATGTGGTGATCACGGTGCTCCCCGATACTCCGGATGTGGAGCAGGTGCTGGCCGGGCCGGGTGGGGTCTTCGAGGGCGGACGGCCAGGGCTGATCGTGATCGATATGAGCACCATCGATCCGATGGCCGCGCGGCGCCTCGCCGCCCGGGCGGCGGAGCGAGGGATCACTATGCTGGATGCTCCGGTCTCGGGCGGGGAGATCGGCGCGATCCAGGGGACGCTTTCCATCATGGTCGGGGGGGACGCATCGGCCTTTGAGCGCTGCCTCCCGATCTTCCAGGCGATGGGCCGGAATATCGTCTATATGGGCGGCCCGGGGGCTGGCCAGGTAACCAAGGCGGCCAACCAGGTCGTGGTGGCTCTCACCATCGCCGCGATCAGCGAGGCGCTGACCCTGGCGGCCAAAGCGGGTGTGGATCCAGCGAAGGTGCGCCAGGCGCTTCTCGGGGGCTTCGCCAGCAGCCGCGTCCTGGAGGTTCACGGCCAGCGGATCCTGGAGCGGAACTTCCGCCCGGGATTCCGGGTTCGCCTGCACCACAAGGATCTCCGAATCGCTCTGGGGCTGGGCCGTGCCGTCGGGGCGAGCCTCCCTCTTACAGCTCTGATCCACGAATGGTTCGGGGTGCTGGTCACTCGGGGGCAGGGGGAGCTGGATCATTCGGCCCTGGTGGCGCTGTTTGAGGAGTGGGCGCAAACCGAGGTGCGCCCGGCGTAAAGGGAAAGATCCTTCAAAACCGGAGCGGCCGCCGAAGGCGGCCGCTCCATCTCTGAAAGCCGTCAGGAGGAGAATACCTGCGCCATTCCTGTGGTTAATGCTTGCCGGATACGCGCTTCACGATCTTCACCCGGCCGGCCAGGGGGCGCTCCTCGCCCGATTTGCCTTTGGGGGCTGCCCTGCTCGAGAGCAGGCGATCCCGCTGCTGGGCCTCCTCCACCGAGAGCCCTTCCAGGACGGCCTGGCGGGAGAGGCGGATCTTTCCATCCTCGTCGATGTGGGTGACCATCACCAGGATCTGGTCTCCCACCCGCACCACGTCCTCGATGCGGTTCACCTTCTGATCGGCGATCTGGGAGATGTGGACCATTCCCACCTCGCCGGGCAGGATCTCCACGAAGGCCCCGAAGTCGGTGATCCGGATGACCTTCCCCAGATAGATCTTGCCCACCTGGGGCTCCTCGGCGTAGGCCTCGATCTTGAGACGGGCGCTTTCCGCGTCCGCCAGGCTGGTGGCGGCGATATGGACGGTTCCGTCCTCCTCGATGTCGATCTGGGTGTTCGTCTCCTCCTGGATCTTGCGGATGGTCTTGCCCCCAGGGCCGATGAGGGCGCCGATCTTCTCAGCCGGGATGTGGACGGTGAAGATCCGCGGGGCATGCGGTTTGAGTTCAGGCCGCGGCGCGGGCAGGACCTCCAGCATCTTCTCCAGGATGTAGAGGCGCGCCTCACGGGCCTGGTGCAGCGCCTCGGCCAGCACGTGGTAAGGCAGCCCCCGGATCTTCACATCCATCTGCAGGGCGGTGATCCCGTCCGCGGTGCCGGCGACCTTGAAGTCCATATCGCCCAGGTGGTCTTCCATCCCCTGGATATCGGTAAGGATCACGTATTTCTGCCAGGTCTCATCGGCCGTCACCAGGCCCATCGCCACGCCGGATACCGGCTTGCGGATCGGCACGCCGGCGTCCATCAGGGCCAGGGTGGAGCCGCACACGCTGGCCATGGAGGTGGAGCCGTTGGAGGAGAGAACTTCGCTCACCACCCGGATGGTGTAGGGGAATTCCTCCTCCGGCGGGATCACCGGGAGCAGCGCCCGTTCGGCCAGAGCCCCATGGCCGATCTCCCGCCGGGAGGCGCCCCGGAGCACCCGAACCTCGCCGGTGGAGAACGGCGGGAAGTTGTAGTGATGGATATAGCGCTTGGTCTCCTCCGGGGCAAGGGTATCCAGCTCCTGCTGCTCCGCCAGCGTGGCGAGGGTCGCGACGGAGAGGACCTGGGTATCGCCACGGGTGAAGATGGCCGAGCCATGGGCGCGGGGCGCCACATTGACCTCGCACCAGATCGGCCGGATATCCTTCGGCCCCCGCCCGTCCGGCCGACGGCCCTCCTCCAGGATGCGACGGCGGACCTCCTCCCGCAGCGCCTCGTGGAAGCTTTCCTTCACCTGGGCCTGCTCATACTCCGAGAGAGCCTGAAGGATTTCCTCCTCCAGTTCGTCCAGCGCCTCGTTCCGCCGGTCTTTATCAAAATACGTGTCCAGGATCTCGGCGATCTGATGGTCGAGGCGAGCGCGGACCGCCTGGCGAACCTCTTCCGAGATCGTGAAGGAACGGTAGGAGGCCTTGGGCTTGCCGATCGCCGCTCGCATCTCCTCCTGGAGGGCAATCAGCGGCTGCATCGCCTCATGGCCCAGCCGGATCGCCTCCACCATCAGGTCCTCCGGGATCTCGTTCGCCCCTGCCTCCACCATGATCACCGCATCCGCGGTTCCCGCGAGGCGCAGATCCAGCCGGCTGTGTTCCATCTGGCTGACGGTTGGGTTGATGACGAACTGTCCATCAATATATCCCACCCGAACCGCCCCGATGGGGCCGGACCATGGGATATCCGAGATGGTCAGGGCCGCGGAGGCCGCGATGATAGAGGGGATATCCAGGTGATATTCCGGATCGGCGGAAAGGCTGGTCAGGATGATCTGGACGTCGTTGCGGAGATCTTTCGGGAACAGCGGGCGGAGAGGTCGATCCACCAGGCGGGCGGTGAGGATGGCGTTCTCGGAGGGCTTGCCTTCCCGGCGCTGGAAGCTGCCGGGGATCCGGCCGGCGGCATAGAGCCGTTCCTCGAAATCCACACTCAGAGGGAAGAAATCGATGCCCTCCCGCGGCTCCTTTGCCATCGTGGCCGTGGCCAGGATCATCGTGTCTCCGACCCGGACGATCACGGCCCCATTGGCCTGCCAGGCGAAGTAGCCGGTTTCAATGATGATCTCTTTATCGCCTACAACAGTTTTGAATACATGCTTCTCTCGCCTCACGTTTCGTCTCGCTCCCTCTAACAGAGGATCAGGGCGTGCGCCCTCTGGTTCCTATCCGGAAAGCCATAGGGCCCCTTCCCATGGCCCTCTGGGCCCCGGGAAGGGGAGGATCCGCCCGGATTGGAGGGGCCGCGTGGAGCCCTTCCGAACGCCCCCGCGGCCCTCATCTGGAAGCCATCCGATCATCTCGAAGGGAATCCGGGTATGAAGACCGCCAGGGGCTGCCTCCCTGCCCCGGAAGGTCGGTGGGGCGGCCTCACTTCCGCAGCCCCAGCCGTTCCAGCACCATGCGGTAACGCTGGGGATCCACCCGGGCGAGGTATTCCAGCTGTCGCCGGCGTTTGCCGACCAGCTTGAGCAGCCCGACCCGGGAGTGCTCATCGTGCTTGTGCTGCTTCAGGTGTTCGGTCAGCCGATTGATCCGTTCTGTTAAAATCGCGATCTGCACCTCCGGCGAGCCCGTGTCGGCCTCGTGGCGTCGGAACATCTCGATTAACTGCTGTTTCTCTTCCTTCGAAAGGCTCACTGCATCTTCCTCCTTGCGAGGATCGTGGGGTTCGATCAGCGGACTTCCAGGTTTTATATTGTAACAAATCCGGATGGGTTCCGCAAACCATTGGGGTGCAGGCCATGGCTTTTCCGTGTTCTCAGGACATCCATCGGTGGGCCCAGATTCGGGAGGCAGGATGGCCTTTCCCCTGTAAGCATGGCTTTTCGGTTCTCCATTCGCAGCGGCGGGATCCTTCGGGTGAGGGATCCCCCCACTGACGCTGGCACCCTGAGATCCGTTCCGGTAGAATTTCATCGGGAAGAGATGGGGGGCCTCTTCCTGAAGGCTTATGGGGTAGGAATTTGTGAAACGGGTCAGGCGCGACGTCTTCCCGTCATCCGCTGGATCGGAGAGCCCATCGGATGCCCCGCACCGGTTTTGCGGATCTGCCTTTGCATACAGGACGGGCCCCGCGCTGGTTGTTCGTGCGCATGACAGCCCTGGCCCGCGAGATCGTGACCGTCCTGGTGGATGAGTTCGGGACGGCGGAAGTGCTCCGCCGCCTGAGCGACCCCTACTGGTTCCAGGCCTTCGGATGCATCCTGGGCTACGACTGGCATTCCAGCGGGGTGACCACGGTGGTCTGCGGGGCTCTCAAGGAGGCCCTGAAAGACGTGGGGCGGGATCTGGGGCTCTTCGTGGCTGGAGGGAAGGGGAAAGCCTCCCGTCGAACGCCGGAGGAGATCGAGGCGGCCTCCCGATACCTCCAGGCGGATCCGGCTGCTCTCGTCTATGCCAGTCGTATGGCGGCGAAGGTGGATAACCATGCGCTCCAGGATGGTTATCAGATTTATCACCATACGATGGTTTTCGATCGGGAGGGGCGATGGGCCGTCATCCAGCAGGGGATGAATCTGAACAACCGCTACGCGCGCCGCTATCACTGGTTCAGCGAGACGCTGACGGATTTCGTCCGCGAGCCGCATGCTGCGGTCTGCTGCGATGAACGGACCCGACCCCTGAACATGGTGGCCGCGGAGGCGGAGGCCGCGCGCCAGGCGGTGGCGGAACTCTCCCGCGAGAAGCCATGGCGTCTGCTCCAGGAGCTGAAGCGCCTCCAGCGATTGCGCCTTCCCCCCCACCATGAGATCCTGCTTCAGGACATCCACCCGGACCATCTGGCCTCGATCTTCGTCAAAACCTACGAGGCTCAGCCCTCCTCTTTCTTGGAGCTTCTGGGCCTCCCCCAGGTGGGTGCCAAAACCGTCCGCGCGCTGGCCCTTCTGGCGGAATTGCTCTACGGAACACCCCTCTCCTTCCGGGATCCGGCGCGTTTCGCCTTCGCCCACGGCGGGAAGGATCGTCACCCGTTCCCGGTGGATCGGGCGCTTTATGATCGTTCCATCCGCATCCTCCACGAGGCTGTGGAGCGAGCTCGTCTGGGGGATCGGGAGCGGCTGGAAGCCCTGCGGCGCCTTGCGGAATGGCAACGACGGCTATCCGGTCTGGCCGGAGATGCGCCGGCAGCCCATCCGCCGTCGACCTGCCTGGAATGAGGCGACCACCGCAACTGTCCGAGTATGTCCTCCGGGCCTGTGGGGAAGCGTCTGCCTCTCCATGACGGTTGTGGCGATAAGCGCCCTGGGGAGCGATCCAACCCGGTTACTCCTTGAGGTGGCCCATGTCGAGCCCGCCGCATCCGGTCTGGATCCCTCTGCTGGTTCTGCTCTATCAGGGCCTGGTGGTGATCGCGAACTTCGGGTTTAAACGGTCCGCGGAGAGCACAACCGCCCTGACCTTCCTGGCATGGCAGATCCTGGGCAACCTCTCCGGGTTCCTCAGCGTGCTGACTTATACCGCTTTGCTCCGATGGCTCCCTGTTCATATCGCGGTGAGCCTCACGATGGGCCTGGGGTTTGCCAGCATCCAGGTCTTCACGGCCTGGCTGATTTTCCATGAGCCGATTGGGATCTGGAAGTGGATCGGAACCGGGCTGGTGGTGCTGGGCGTTGCCCTGATCGCGAGGGGGCGCTGAACATGCAGCCCATCATCCAGGCGTTTGTCCATCTGCTGGATCCCATGCTTCGGAGCGTTCATCGGGTTCAGGAGTTCACCGGGGACCCGCAGTGCATGCTCCGGGTGGCGCTGGGCTTCTCCGACCGGGATCTCCAGCTCTCCGATGGGACATGGATCCGACGGGGGGATCCCATTGTGGAACTGCATCTGTGGAACGAGCGGGTTCCGCGGATGCCCCCGGAGGGGCCGGATCTGGCCTGGGGCCTCCGCTTTTATCGACGTCTGGTGGCCTCGCTCCGGCTGGTCGCCCAGTGGATGGCGCAGCATCCCGAAGCCCGGCAGGCCCGGGCGCTGCGGGGGGAGACCTCTATGGTGGATCCGGCACGGGGGCTGATCCAGGCGCTCGGGTTTGATCTCATCCTGCTGGAGCGGGGAGCGAAGGGATGGCGGCGGCTCCGTTATCGAATGGATGACTTCTATGTGTGGCTATTGATGCAGGCATATAACCCCGGCAGCTTGCGGAGCCGGCCTCTCCATCAACTGGAACGCGTTCAGTTCTGGATCTCGCGGGAGGCCTTCTTGAGGCGTTACGGCAGATCCCGGCGTTCATGAAAGTCAAGTGACGTAGCGGGTCTCCTCATGAGGGGCTTCCGGGGACCGGGTCGCTCCCTTTCCTCTCCCCGCGGCCCAGAGGGGCCCGAAGAAGGGGTCATCCAGCCCCCTGCACGGAGACCTGGGAGACCTGTTGCGCACGTTCTTTCTTTATTCGTATCGTAACGCAACGATGGGATCCAATCGGGCGGCGCGCCAGGCCGGGTAGAGGCCGAAGAAGAGCCCCACCGCTGTGCTCACCCCAACCGCCAGGAGCACCGTGTCCGCCCCGATCATGGCCTGGACCTCCCCCTGACTGAGGATGCCGATCAGGGAGGCAAGCGCCATCCCTGCGGCCGTGCCCAGTGCGCCCCCCAGCAGGGTGATCAGGGTGGCTTCGGCGAGGAACTGGATCATGATGTCCCGGCGCCGGGCGCCCACAGCTTTTCGCAGGCCGATCTCCCGTGTCCGCTCCGTGACCGAGACCAGCATAATGTTCATAATCCCGATGCCGCCCACCAGCAGCGAAATGGCCCCTAACGCCCCCAGAAAGACAGTCAGCACGCTGGAGATCTGCCCGAAGATCGAGATCAGCTCGAGCTGGGTCAGGACGGCGAAATCATCCTCGTCCCGAAAGCGGATCCGGTGCTGTTCCCGCAGGGTTTCCGTAATCGCCCGAACCACCCCGTCGGTGTATTCCGCCCGTGCCACCTGGAGCATGATCCCGGTGACCAGCGGCTCGCCGGTGCGCGGATCCCGGGCGTCGTAGAGCATTTCCTGGGCCACGGTGAGGGGGATGAAAGCCAGATCGTTATAATCGCCGAAGGCGCTGCCCCCCTTATCGGACATCACCCCGATCACCCGGAAGGGGATGCCGTTGATGCGGACGGTCCGCCCGATCGGGTTCGGGGTATCGGGGAAAAGGCGGCGGGCCGGGGTCAGGCCCAGCACGATCACCCGGGATCGGTTCAGGATATGTCCTTCTTCCAGGAAGCTCCCATACAGAGGGCGCCAGTTGCGGGCGGGGGCGTAGCCCGGCGTGGTGCCCAGGATGACCGTCACCGCCTCGCGGCCCTCGCTTTCAACCGGCCCGAAGCGCTGAACGACCGGAACCACTTCGACCGCTCGCCCTCGCACCGCCTGTTCGATGGCCCGGACATCCCGCATGGTAAGCGATGAGACGTCCTGAAGGGCAGCCCCGGCGGAATTTCCCTCCGCGGCGGCTCGCGGGATCACAAAAATGAGGTTGGTCCCGATGGCCGCGAACTGCGCGTTGATGTAATGCTGCACGCCCCGGCCGATGGCCACCATGGCGATGACAGCGGCCACCCCGATCAGGATGCCCAGCAATGTCAGGGCCGCTCGCAGCCGGTTCGAGGCCAGGGTGTCCAGGGCCTGACGGATGTTCTCCAACCAGAACGCTGCTCGCAATGCAGCCCTCCGGATTCGAAACCTGCAGGGTTGAGTTCCGCTTGCCCCCTCCCCATGGCCTGGGGGGGAGGCGCGGAATCCTTCGGGGCTGGAGGTCGCTTCGGCAGCGCCCAACCTCCGGGCAGATGGGGAGGCCAGGCAGGCGGCGAAGCCGACCGGCCCCGCCATGATTTTACGGCCCCAGCGTCCCCTTCGTGGAGGGGATGTCACGCCGGCGGGGGTCCAGGCGCACCGCCATGTCCAGGGCTCGACCCAGGGCCTTGAAAAGCGCCTCCGCCCGGTGGTGATCGTCCCGCCCATACAGCAACCGGGCGTGCAGGTTCATCCGGGCGTGGACCGCCAGGGTTTCCAGGAAATGGGGGATCAGAGAGGTGGGCATGGCGCCGATGGCTGGGCTGCTGAAAGCCAGGTCCAGCACCGCATAGGGCCGCCCGGAGAGATCCACTGCCACGAAGGCCAGCGCTTCATCCATGGGGACCCATGCATGTCCCATCCGTGTGATCCCCTTTCGATCCCCCAGCGCCTCGTCCAGGGCCTGCCCCAGCACGATGGCGACATCCTCCACCGTATGATGCGGGTCGATATGCAGGTCCCCCCGAGCCTGGACCTCCAGATCCAGCAACCCGTGGACGGCCAGATGGTGCAGCAGATGGTCCAGGAAGCCGATGCCTGTCTCCACCCGGGCCTCCCCATGTCCGTCTAGCCGCAGGAAGATCGCGACCTCCGTTTCCGCGGTGCGCCGCTGACGTCGAGCTTCACGCGTGGCCATGGGGGATCTCCTCGACGATTTCGGTTAAAGCACGAAGCAGCGCCTCGGTGTGCTCCGGCCGCCCGACGGAGATGCGGAGGTAATCCCGCAGCTCCGGCGATGTGTAACGGCGGATCAGGATGCCCCGGCGCAGGAGCTCCTCCCAGAGGCGATGGGCATCCCGTCCGATCACCCGACACAGGATGAAGTTGGTCCGGCTGGGGAAAGGACGGAGGAAAGGGAACGCCTGCAGCGCCTGGTAAAGCCGTTCCCGTTCCGCCACCAGCCGCGCGACGTTCGCCAGGAGATAGGCCCGATCCTCCAGCGACGCCAGGGCGGCCTGCTGGGCGGCCAGGTTCACATGGAACGGCGGCCGAACCTCATCATATGCCCGGACCAGTTCGGGATGCATCAGTGCGTAGCCCAGACGGAGGGCCGCCAGCCCCGCCCACTTGCTGAAGGTCCGCACAATGACCAGATTGGGGTGCTGAGGAAGCCGTCCGGCGAAGGTGTGGCCAGAGAACTCGAAGTAGGCCTCGTCCACGATCACCATCACATCCTCGGCGAGCAGAGCGTCCAGGATCTCGTCGGGAAGCAGAGCGCCGTCCGGGTTGTTGGGGGAGGCGAGAAAGACCGCGGCGGGGCGATGGCGACGGACGGCTTCGAGAAGCTCCGCGAGGGAGATCCGGAAGGCCTCATCCCGATGGAGCGTGAGAACCTTTCCACCGTGCCAGCGGACGGAGAGGGCATACATTTCGAAAGTGGGCTCCACGATCAGGGCGGTGCGCCCGGGCCCGACCAGGAGGCGAGCCAGCAGGTCGATGACGTCATCCGCGCCGTTCCCCAGCGCGATCCACTCCGGGCTGAGCCCGGTATATTCCGCCAGCGCCCGGCGCAGGGCCCTCCCCTGCGGGTCCGGATACTGATGCCAGGCCCCCCGGGCCAGGGCCGCATACACCCGCGGAGAGGGGCCATAGACGTTCTCGTTGGCGTGAAGCCGGATCAATCGGTCCGGCGCTACCCCGTAAGCGGCCGCCAGGTCCTCCGGCGAGACCGACATGCTGTAGGTCAACAGATCCCGAAGGTCAGCGCGCAGCCAGCGTTCGATCACCGAAGCACCTCCTTGCGCGAGTTCCCATAGAAATTGCGCAATCGCCTCTTCCCCCAAAACGGGAGCCTGACGGCGGATGCTCTCCCCCGGAGCGTTAGGGGCCTCTACGATAGCTGCTCCAGCACCCGCCGCCAGCGAGGGGGCTCTTCTTCGAAGATGTAGGTGACCGGGGCCACCACCACCCCGCTGCCCCCGATGGTCCGCAGTTGCTGGATGGCCTCGTTCAGGCGATCCTTACGCACGATGATATGGATGGCAAACCAGCCGGGGTCCTCGTCACGGACGTAGACGCGGGAGATGGTGGGCCCCTGCAGGCCGCCCAGATCCGTCTGGGTGAAGAGGCGGCGGGCGATCGCCTCCGCGGATTCCCCCCGCATGTTGGCGAAGAGCATGTAGTGACCTTCGGCCCGCAGGTGGGCTTCGAAGAACTCCACCAGCTGACGGGCCACCGTGAGGACCTCCGGCCGGGTCTTCAGCGCATCCCGGTTGGCGATCAGACAGGCCTGGGCATGGAGGATCACGCCGTCGCGTAGCGGCTTCAGCCGGTTGTCGTGCAGCGTCGTCCCCGTCGTGGTCAGATCGGCGATGAGGTCCGCATAGCCGATGCTCGGGGCCACCTCCAGGGTTCCCTCGGAGGCCACCAGCTGGAATTCGACGATCCCGTGGTCCCTCAGGAAACGGCTCACCAGATGGGTGAAGCGGGTGGCGATCCGAAGGGGATGCCCTTCCCGGGCGCGGGATCGGGCCATGGCGGCCAGCTCATCGACGGTCTCGATCGGCCAGACCTCCGGGACCGCCAGGACAAGGTCGCAATGGCCATAGTTCAGGGCCTCATGCAGGATCAGGACCCGCGGGTCGTGGTCCAGACGTTCCATCACCACATCGTAGCCGGTGATGCCGAAATCCACCCCGCCGTCCCGGACGCTCAGGGGGATATCCCCGGCCCGCTGGAAGAGCACCGTGACCCCGGGCAACGCCGGGATGCGGGCCATATACTGCCGGGGGTTGGCTTTCTCCACCGCGAGGCCGCATGCGGCCAGGAAAGCCAGGGTGGGTTCCTCCAGACGCCCTTTGCTGGGGAGCGCCAGCCGGATCTCCTCCGGGTTCCTTCCGATGGGTCGCAGAGGATTCAGAGCGGACAATCTTTATCTCCTCCCTGCAGATGTTTGGATTGTGGCCGGAGTCCGGCGAAAATCAACACGGGAATTACACGGTTGGCTTTCCCCTGGAGCTTCCGGGTCTCTTTTCCTCCTCTCCCGGGGCCCAGAGCGCCCCCGGGGAGGGAGAAGGGGCCATCCCGCCCACGGATGGGAGCCTGACGGCGTAAGTTCCATGGCATCCTGGTGGGCTGTTGTGGTTTTAATTCTACTCGACCGACGGTATGACCCCTGAATGAAAATCCGGGCAAGGGCCAGGGTGATGAGCATGTTGCTGGAGACGCTGCGATCGGTCCCTCTGTTCGGCGGCCTGGATGAGGAGGCCTATCACGAGATCGGCCACTGGGCAGAACTTTACTCCTTCCCGGCGGAACATTACATTTTCCATCAGGGGGATGAGGCGGATGCGGTCTGGATTGTGGCGAAGGGACGGGTGCGCATGCTCCGACATGCGTCCCCGGGAAAGGAGGTGATCCTGGAGCTCCTGGGTCCGGGTGAGGTGTTTGGAGGAGCGACGCTCTTGCTGAGCCGCAATCCGGCTACCGCACAGGCTGCCACCCCGGTCACCGTCCTGCGCATCCCCCGGTCTGCCTATCTGGAGCTCCTCGAGCGTTATCCGCAGGTCGCCGTCCGCCTGTTGCAGATGCTGGGCCGGCGGCTGGAACACGCCATGTCGATCCGCGCCCTGATCCTGGAGAAAGTGGAGAACCGCATCGCCTACGTGTTGCTGACCCTGGCGGAGCGGGCCGGGCACCCTGATCCCCAGGGCGTCTGGATCACCATCCCCCTCTCCCGTGAGGATATCGCCCGGATGGCCGGCACCACCCTGGAGACGGCCATCCGGATCCTGAGCCGGTGGACCCGGATGGGATGGATCCGCACGGAGCGGGGCGGTTACATCCTGATTCGGGATCGGAAGGCTTTGCAGGATCTCGCCCGCCCGGAGGAGGGCGAGGGCCAGGCGTGAGGCCTCTGGATCTCCCATACAGGAGGTTTCCGTGCGACAGCGCACATTCTGTGGGAAAAGTGTCGCGGGCGGGATTTTCCTGTTGCTGCTGGCCGCCTGTGGCTCGAGCGTCCGGTCCAGCCCGACGCCCGGCGCAAGCCCCGCTCTTTCTTCCCCTTCTTCCCCATCGCCTTCCCCCCTGAAGCCCATGCCCCCTGCGACCGGGGAATTCAAGACTCCCTTCCCATCAGCAACCGGGACGGCCATGCCCGGGGCTTCCCCCCCATCCGGTGCTCCGCCCCGGGCGTCGAACCTGGCCATCCGGTTCTTTCAGGCGGATCGGGCAACGATCAGGCCGGGCGAGGCTTTTACGCTCACCTGGGAATCGACAGGGGCTGTTCAGGCCTGGTTGTATCCGGTCGTGGGTGGCCGGTTGACCCAGGGGGTGCCCGTCTCCCCCACCGGCTCTCAGATCCTGACGGCCCCTGCGGACCTGCGCCAGCCGCTGGAATACATGCTGTTCGTGTTCGATTCGTCCGAGGCGTGGATCTCTCGCGGCCTGCGTTTGCCCCTTCGTGCATGCCCGGCGGAGTGGTTCTTCCCCAACGCGCCAGCGGAATGTCCCTCGGGCCCTCCACAGGCCTCCTTCGCGGCCTATCAACCCTTCGAACACGGGCATATGATCTGGATTCAAGCCCGCGATGAAATCTTCGTGCTCTTTGAGGACGGATCCGTCCATCGATGGCGGGTGTTTGTGGACCTGTTCGAGGAGGGGATGCCGGAATCCGATCCCGCCCTGACGCCGCCCCCGGGGCGCTTTCAGCCGGTTCGGGGGTTCGGACTCCTCTGGCGGAGCGACCCCGAGGTCCAGGCCCGCCTGGGATGGGCGCTCCGGCCGGAACAGGGGTTCACCACCCGGATTCAGGGGACAGCACGAGAGCGCTACAATACCCTGTTCATCCAGGCGCCGGATGGGGGGATCTGGCGCCTGGATTCGGAGGGCTATGGATGGTCTTATCATCCCCCCGGCTCCTGAGGGCTTCTGAGGCCGGGCCGGTCGCCGGAGCATGCTTTCCTTCCCATCGTCCGAAATCATGGAATTCAGCTCTCTTCCCGGGGAGTTGGAAGAAATGGAGGGCTCTGAAAAGCGGGCGCATCCGGGTTCAGCGCTGGAGGTGTTGAAATTCTTCCTGGGGCTGGGCTTTACCGCCTTCGGCGGGCCGGCGGCGCACATCGCGATGATGCACCGTGAGCTGGTCCGTCGCCGACGGTGGGTGACCGAGGAGCAGTTCCTGGACCTCCTGAGCGCTATGTATCTGATCCCCGGCCCCAATTCCACCGAGATGGCCATCCATCTCGGGTTCGTCCGGGCGGGATGGCCCGGGCTGGTGCTGGGAGGCATTGCCTTCATCGCGCCGGCCATGATGATTGTGATGGCCCTGGCCGCCCTCTATGTCCACTTTCGAACCGCCCCAGCCCTGGTGGGGATCCTTTACGGGGTGAAGCCGGTGGTTCTGGCTCTGATCGCCCACGCGCTGTGGGATCTGGGCCGTCGGACCGTGCGGGGCCTCTCTCTGGTGCTGACCGGCCTGGTGGTTTTCGGGCTCTACCTGTGGGGCGTCCATGAGCTGCTCCTCCTGCTAACGGCGGGCGCATTGATGGTGCTCTGCCGTCGGGGGTTGTCGTTCCGCATTCCCATGGCGGGCGTAGCGGGATTGCCGATGCTGGCCTTCTCCGCTTCCCCGATCCCCTTCAGCCTTCCCCTAATGTTTCTGATGTTCCTGAAGATCGGCGCCGTTCTGTATGGAAGCGGTTATGTGCTGGTGGCCTTTCTGCGGGCGGATTTCGTGGCTCGCCTGGGCTGGCTGACCGAGGCCCAGTTGCTGGATGCGGTGGCCGTTGGGCAGATCACCCCGGGGCCGGTTCTCACCACCGCCACATTTATCGGCTACCTCCTGGCGGGGGTCCCGGGCGCCCTTCTGGCGACGCTCGGGATCTTCCTTCCGTCCTTTGTGTTCGTTGCGCTGACCGGCCCGCTGATCCCCCGGATGCGGTGTTCTCCCACGATCAGCGCCTTCCTGGATGGTGTGAACGCGGCCTCCCTCGGGTTGATGGGGGGGGTTCTGGTCCAGCTCGCGCCGGCCTCCCTGGTGGATCCTCTGACCGTGGGGGTCGGGCTGCTCAGCCTGGCGATCCTCGCCCGTTTTCCGATCAACGCCACATGGGTGGTGCTGGCGGGAGCAGGGATGGGGCTGTTCAGGGCTTTCCTCCGCTGAGCCTGAAACGGGGAGGGACATCTCAGGCGCTTCGCTCATATCCGGGTGACTTTCATCATGCGATGACCCAAAGCGCCGCGAGGCGCAGTTAACTCTTCATCGCGCGCCGGATGGTGATCCGCCACACCCGGGGGCAATCGGGGCCGGGCTGGATGAACGCGGCGGGCCGCACGCCAGCGACCCACAGGATCTCATCCCGCTCGTTGACCAGGAGCGGCCACCGATCGCGCCAGGCCTGGGGGATCTTCTGGTTGATCAGGAAGGTTTTCAGGCGCACCGGGCCGGGCATCCCGGCGGGGTGAAAGCGATCCCCCGGACGACGAGCCCGGAAAGTGAGGCGAGCCCCCGTGCGCTCCGCATCCAGATAAAGGGTCCATGGATCTGCATGCTGCAGCCGGGCTGGATCCCACACGCGGATTTCCTCCCAGAGGACCACCCACCGGCCGTCGGGCCATGAGGTCTCTCCGGGGTGTAACGGAAATGGAGCTGTCAGCAGGGGAAGATCCGGATCCGGCCAGACCGCGCCTTCCCGGGCGATGATCAGATCTCCATAGGCTACCACCACCCGCAGATCTTCGGGCCAGGTCAGCATGCTCCCCGTCATCCCTGCCTCAGCCATCCGGATCGCATCCTCCACGTGCTCGAATCGCAGGTCCCGCAGGCGGTGGGCCAGGCGGAAGGCGGCTTCCCGCAGCGCCATGCGCCGGAGGCTCAGGGGGAGGCCCCGCCAGCGGGGGAGGTCGAAGACGATGCGCTCCGGCTCTTCACGGACGACGACGGTGGGCCAGACCTGGAGGAGGGTCTGCGCCAGGAACTCATAGTCAGCCGCGAGGACCTCGGCCATCCGCCACCAGGTTTCCCGCAGGCGGGGGTTCAGGCGCTCCAGGAAGGGGAGAACCTCATGGCGCAGCCGATTGCGGAAAAATGTGAGATCCAGGTTCGATCGGTCGAAACGCGGGGTCAGCCCTTTGGCCTGAAGATAGTTTTCGATGTCCCGTCGCCAGACCCCCAGAAGGGGCCGCACAAGCCAGAGCCCCTCCGGAGGCCGGCGCAGCAGGCCATGGTATTCCGTAAGGGGCATGCGGGGGCGCATGCCCCGCAGCCCTGCCAGGCCGCTTCCCCGCAAAAGATGCATCAGCACCGTTTCCACCTGGTCATCCGCATGGTGAGCAACGGCGATGGTATGGCCCCCCACCCGAGCGGCGACCTCTGCCAGGAAGGTATAGCGGGCCTGGCGGGCGGCTTCTTCGAGGGAAAGACCCTCCTGATCGGCCAGCGCCCGGACGTCCATGCGCTCGATGGTGCAGGGCAGCTCCCAGGCCCGGGCCAGTTCCGCCACGAAGGCCGCGTCCGCATCTGCTTCCGCCCCGCGCAGGCCATGGTGAAGATGGGCGACGTGAATCGTAATCCCGAATTCCGGGGCCAGATCCCGCAGCACATCCAGCAGGCACAGGGAATCCGGCCCGCCGGAGACGCCCACCACCACGGGCTCCCCCGGGGGGAATAGCTGGAAGCGGCGGGCGGCCTCGCGGACCGCCCGCCGCACGATGGCGATCGCCCGTTTTTCCGCGGACATGGTTCTCCATCCGGAGGGGCAGGAACCGGAGCTCGCCCCTGCATGCGCCATGGATCCCTCAGGCTTCCAGTTCCCGAAGGAACGTGCGGACCGCCTCGTTGAACGCCTCATGGGCCTCCACGTTGGCCAGATGGCCGGCCCGTGGGATCACCACCAGCCGGGCATGGGGGATTCCTTCCGCCATCTGGCGGGCGGTGTCGGGCGGGGTCACCGCATCTTCCTCGCCGACGATCACCAGGGTCGGCACCTGGATGGAGGGAAGGAGCTCCGTGCGGTCCGGCCGTTCGGCCATCGCCTGGAGCGCGCCGATGAGCCCGACGGCGGGATTCGTAAGCATCTTGCGTCGAAGGGTTTCCACCAGCTCCGGCCGCTCCTGTTGCGTGGTGGCACCGAACAGACGAGGGAGGAACGCCTCCACCGCGGCAGGTGTTCCCTCGGCCCGGATCCGTTCGATCAGGGCGTATCGGTTCGCCCGCGCCTCCGGCGTATCCGCCTGGTGCCGGGTGTCAGCCAGGATCAGGGCCCGGACCCGTTCCGGATAGGCCGCATAGAAAGCGAAGGCCACATAGCCACCCATCGAAAGCCCGGCCAGCACAACCCGATCGATCCCCAGGGTGTCCAGCAATCCCCGGAGGTCGGCCGCGTAGGTTTCCATGGTGTATGGACCTTCGGGTGCGCTGCTTCCCCCGAATCCGCGCAGATCCACCGCGATGGAGCGGGCGATATCCGCCAGGGCTTCGACCTGCGGATCCCAGAGCCAGCGTCCCAGGGGGAAGCCGTGGATCCAGAGCACCGGGATCCCCTGGCCGCGGACATCGTAGACGAGGCGAAGGCCGTTGATCGTTGCGAACGGCATGACTTCCTCCTTGGAATGGGATGCCTCCATATGCGGCGAAATCCCGGGGTGGAGGGAAGACCGGATCATTTCCCTCGTCCGGCGAAATCTTCACCGCCGCGCATCCCGAGGATCGTCGCCATGGCCAGCCCTCCAGGTTTTATCATAACTCAACTTGCGCGCCGGATCTCTCTCCGATGAGGCGGAAGGCCCTTCTTCCGCGGCCTGAGGGCGCTGTGGCGGGGAGGGAGGAAGGCGAAGCGACCCATGTTGGGTTATGATAGGAGGCGACGCCGCAACGAATCCCGGAGGAGGATGCAACGTGCGCCGCGAAGGAAGGTGGTTGCTGCTGGGCGGAGCTCTGGGCGCTCTGTTCGGGGTGCTGGCGGCCTATCTCTACGTGCGGGCCCGACAGGAGCGCGGAGGAAGCGCACGGCCATCCCCAGCCGCCCTGGTCCAGAGCGCTGTCACACTGGTTACGCTGTTGCGCCAGATCGTCGAGCTGGCGGAGGGGAAGGGCCGTCGCCCATGATCCGGACGGAAGCCGGATTCGAGCGGAAGGATGCGAAGAGAAAGCAACGGGTTTTCATGTCTCCCCGGGACAATGGAGGTTCTTATGGATGAGATCCTGGAGCGCGTGAAAGCGAACCGCCCGGCTCTGGAGCGATGGCTCCGTCTCCTCCCCGGCTATGCAGGATACAAAGAGAAAGAGCGGCGGCGGGATGCGGATCGGATCCTTCGGGAGGCCATCCGTCAGCGGCTTCGGGAGCTCGCCGATCGCCTCCTGGCGCTCCAGCGCGAGCTGGCAGAACGCGATCTCTCCCGGGTGGATGAGATCGATCGCGCGGTCCGTCGGATCCAGACGCTGGCCGATCAGGTGGGCGTGGCGCGCTATGGTTACGCGGGCTTCTTCGATGCCGTTCGGATCGGGGAAGCGGAGCTTGAGACGCTTTATCGGTTCGATGCGGATCTCCTCCAGAAGGTCGAGGAGCTGCAGGGGAGCATCGACGTCCTGAGCCAGGCGATCCGCGGTGGGGGCGATCTTCCTGCTGCCCTGCGCTCGCTGGAAGATCGGCTTCAGGAGTTCCGGGTGGTGTGGGAGCGCCGGTCGGAGGTCATCCTTCGCGCCTCATGAGGGCTTCTAAGGCCAGCCCTCTTTTCCCCGCCATGATCCGGAGGCCGCAGGAAATGGGTGGGGTCGGACGCCTTCAGCGCCCGACCCTCATTCAGGCCCCGTATGCGGGCCTAACCGCGGTACAGAGAAGCCCGATGCGTTCCCGGTTAGATTTGACACAAACAGGATTTGTTGCTATATTATAGCTTTGCGACTTGTAAACCCCACAGCATGCCGCGGGAAACTTCGCATAGGGAGCGGGATTGGCCTCTTCCGGGCCAGTCGTGGAGGATGATGAAGATCTGTCTGTGGTTCCCGGCGATTCACGGAAGATCCTCGATGGGGGGTGATATCCCGATATCTCCCATCGGATCCCCAGAGGCGGAGCTACCCGATCCCACCCGGATATTCAAGGTCGCATTTTAGGACCGCTGTTCGCTGTTTGACTCCCATCCGGGAGGCGGTATGGCTCCTTCCTGCCCTCCCCCTCTGGTGGCCCGATGGGCCACGACGGGGAAGGGTCCATCCCTCCCCCGGCGGGAAGTCTCACTGCGAACAAATCGTGAGAGCCTCAACTGGAGGGAGCGATCTGTTATGATCCGAATCCACGGTGAGAAGAGCTACGCGCATATCCCGGAGGTCCTGGAGCCGCCGAATCTGATCGAAATCCAGCATCGATCGTTCCAGTGGTTTATCGAGGAAGGTCTCAAGGAGCTCTTCGATGAGATCTCTCCGATCGAGAGCCTGAACGGCCAGATGCGTTTGTATTTTCCGGGCAACAACCCGGTGGCCAAGCAGTTGAAGTTGCGCTACTGGTTCGACGAGCCCAAGTACACGGAGCTGGAGTGCCTGGAGCGGGACCTCACTTACGGCCGGGGGATGTGGGTTCAGGTGGCGCTGATCGTGGCCGGGCGGGAGCCCATGGTCAAGGACATCTTCTTCGGGGAGATCCCGTGGATCACCCGCAACGGCACGTTCATCTATAACGGCACAGAGCGGGTCGTGGTCTCCCAGCTCATCCGCTCGCCCGGCGTCTACTTCGACGTGGAGGAGGATCCCACGCTGGGCCGTCCCCTGGCGATGGCCAAGCTGATCCCGGACCGGGGAGTGTGGCTGGAGTTCGAGACCCGGCGCAACGACCTGTTGCTCCTCCGCTTTAACCGCCGTCGCACGGTGCCCGTCACCCTTTTCCTGCGCGCCCTGGCCGCGTTGGATGATGGGATCAGCGATCTCCTGAAGGAGGGGACCGACGAGGAGCTCCTGGAGCTTTTTAAGGATGTGGATACCCATCCCGATCATCCTTACATTCTGAGCACCATCCGCCAGGAGGGCCGGCTGGAGCCCCGGGAAGGTCGCACGCTGGCTCAGGAGGCCCTGATCGAATTCTTCCGCCGGATGCGTCCGGGCGACCCGCCGACGCTGGAGAACGCCACCTCTTTCCTCGCGGCCCAACTCTTCGATCCGCATCGCTATGATCTGCACCGGGTCGGCCGGTATAAGATGAACCGGCGGCTGGAGCTCTCGATCCCCATTCACCATCGCACGATCACCAAGCAGGATATCGTGGCCATCATCAAGGAGCTCATCCGCATCAACAACGGGTTGCGGCCGCCGGACGATATGGACCATCTGGGCAACCGGCGGGTGCGCACGGTGGGCGAGCTGATCCAGGCCAAGATGCGGGTCGGCCTGCGCCGGATGGAGCGGGTGATCCAGGAGCGCATGAGCATTGCCGATCCCGCCACGGTCACCCCGCTGCAGCTGATCAATATCCGTCCGGTGATGGCGGCGCTGCGGGAGTTCTTCGGCTCGAGTCAGCTTTCCCAGTTCATGGATCAGACGAACCCCCTCTCGGAGCTCACGCATAAGCGCACCCTTTCGGCGATGGGGCCGGGCGGTCTGCGGCGGGAGCGGGCCGGCTTTGAGGTGCGGGACGTCCACCTCAGCCACTACGGCCGGATCTGCCCGATCGAAACGCCGGAGGGGGCGAACATCGGTCTGATCGGCCGGCTGGCCATCTACAGCCGGGTGAACGAGTTCGGCTTTATCGAGACCCCCTATCGGAAGGTCAAGCGGGCCGTGCCCAACCGGCCGGAGGCCCTGATCGGCCGGATCCTGCGGGAGGACGTGGTGGATCCGGCGACCGGGGAGGTGATCGCGCCGGCCGGGACGGAGGTGGACGCCGCCCTGGCGAAGCGGATCGCCCGTCTGCCGCTGGAGGAGATCAAGGTCCAGCCCTTTGTGACCCAGGAGATCGTGTATCTTACCGCCGATGAAGAAGAGCGGTATGTGATCGCCCAGGCGAGCGTGGAGCTGGATGAGAAAGGGCACTTCAAGCAGGCCCGTGTCCCCGCCCGTCATATGGGGAAGTTCATGATGGAGGCTCCGGAGCGGATCGATCACATGGACGTGGCTCCGCGGCAGATTGTGGGGGTCTCCGCTTCCCTGATCCCCTTCCTGGAGCATGATGATGCCAACCGCGCCCTGATGGGCTCCAATATGCAACGACAGGCAGTGCCGCTCCTGCGCCCCGAGGCCCCCATCGTGGCGACCGGGATGGAGCGGGTGGCGGCCCGGGATTCCGGCCACGTCCTCCTCTCGGAGGTCGATGGGGAGGTCGTTCAGGCCACCGCCGACGAGATTGTGATCCGGGGCACCAACCGGCGCCTGTATCGCTATCCGTTGCGGCGCTTCCAGCGGTCGAACCAGAGCACCTGTATCCACCAGCGCCCCCTGGTCTTCAAGGGCCAGAAGGTGAAGAAGGGGCAGGTCATCGCGGACTCCAGCAGCACGGATCAGGGGATGCTGGCCCTGGGCCGCAATCTCATCGTCGCCTTCCTCTCGTGGGAAGGTCAGGTCTTTGAGGACGCGATTGTGATCAGCGAGCGGCTGGTGCGGGAGGATATTTATTCCTCCGTCCATATTGAGAAATACGAAGCCGAGGCCCGGGAGGCCAAGCTGGGCCCGGAGGAGATCACGCGGGACATCCCCAACGTCGGCGAGGAACAGCTCCGGGATCTGGACGAGAACGGGATCGTCCGCATCGGGGCGCTGGTGGGCCCGGGGGATATTCTGGTGGGCAAGGTCACGCCTAAGGGGGAGCGGGAGATGACCCCGGAGGAGCGCCTGCTCCGGGCCATCTTCGGGGAGAAAGCCCACGATGTGAAGGATTCCTCGCTGCGGATGCCGCACGGCGAGCACGGAAAGGTGATCGACGTGAAGCTCTTCACCCGGGATGAGTATCGGGAGCTCCCCGCCGGCGTGAACGCGGTTGTGCGGGTTTCGGTGGCCCAGTGGCGGAAGATCACCGAGGGCGACAAAATGGCTGGCCGCCACGGCAACAAAGGGGTGATCTCTAAGGTCGCGCCCATCGAGGACATGCCTTTCCTGCCCGATGGCACCCCCGTGGATATCATCCTGAACCCCCTGGGGGTGCCCAGCCGGATGAACATCGGCCAGCTTCTGGAGACCCATCTGGGTTGGGCCGCCTCGCGGCTGGGCTTCCGGGCGATCACGCCGGTGTTCGACGGGGCGGATGAGCAGGAGATCGAGGCGGAGCTGGCCCGGGCCTGGATGATCGACACGGCCTGGGAGGATGCCCGGCGCCAGTGCTGGGGCTGGCTGAAGGCCCAGGGCTATGATCTCTCGGAGCTCCAGGACGATGCGGAGGCCCGCCTGCTCTATCTCTCCGCCATCCTGGGCGCCCGGGGCTACGATGTGGATCGCCTGGCCACCGATGAAGTCTACGCCCGCCGCAGCAACCTCCGGGAGTGGCTCCGCGATCGGGGCTACGATCCGGATGAGATCCTGGTGTTCGAGGATGATCCGCGCTCCCCGGAGGAGCGTCGGAAGGCGGATGAAAAGGCCATCCTGGTGGGGCTGCGGCTGTGGATGGAGCGCCTCGGGGTGGATGCGCGGGACATCCCCGACGAGCAGGTCCGCCAGCGGGCCACGGAGGTGATGCTGGAGACAGGCCAGCCCATGCCCATCCTGGGCAAGATGATCCTTTATGATGGCAAGACCGGCGAGCCCTTCGATCGGCCGGTGACCGTCGGAGTGATTTACATGATGAAGCTGGCCCACCTGGTGGAGGACAAGGTGCACGCCCGGTCCACCGGCCCTTACTCTCTGATCACCCAGCAGCCCCTGGGCGGCAAAGCGCAGTTCGGCGGGCAGCGCTTCGGCGAAATGGAGGTCTGGGCCCTGGAGGCTTACGGCGCGGCCTATACGCTCCAGGAGATGCTCACCGTCAAGTCGGACGATGTGCTGGGCCGTGTCAAGACCTATGAGGCGATCGTCAAGGGGCAGAAGATCGAAGAGCCCGGGCTGCCGGCCTCCTTTAAGGTGCTGGTGAAAGAGCTGCAGTCCCTGGCGGTGGCCGTGGAGGCGATCACCGATACCGGCGAGGTGATCCGTTTCGGGCGGGAGGAGGAGAAGCCGAAGCTGCCGCGCCTGCCCCTGGGCCTGCTCGACCTCGGGCCCGAGGAGGATGGGAAGGAGGGATAAACCCCTCGCCGCCCTGAAAAGCGCATGCGCCGGGGATGCCCCGAAAGGGACATCCCCGGCGTTGTTTTAGGATCCGGGCGTGGAGCTCGAGCGGGCCCCTGAGGGGGAGGCGAAAGCACCCGCGCTAAATATATAATTCGGTAGGAGCTGCGCTGTCGGACCCCACCAGAGGTTGCCGGGATAGCCCAGCCTTCCATCGGGGAGGGAGGGAAGGGAGAGGAGGCACCCTCGCCTTGCCATCCGGGTCTGGCTGCCCGACTCCTGAGCGGGACCTGCGTTCGGAGCTCTTCCTGACCAGGGAGGTCGCAATGGCCCTTTCCCGTGAGGAAGTAGAGCACATCGCGGAGCTGGCCAAGCTGGCTTTAACGGATGAAGAGAAATCCCTGTATGCGGAGCAGCTCTCCGCCATCCTGGACTATTTCCGCAAGCTCCAGGAAGTCGACACTTCGGACATCCCTCCCACCGCAACGGTCCTGCCGATCCGGAATGTGTTCCGGCCCGATGAGCCGGGCGAGCCGATGCCGCGGGAATTGTTGCTTCAAAATGCCCCCGCTCAGGCCGATGGCTGTTTCCAGGTGCAGCCGGTTCTGGAAGAATGAGCTGGGGATGGTGGGACGAGCGCTTTTCGATGATCCCGAGAGGAGGCTTGGGGAATGGCCCCTCACGAATGGACGATCCATGAGACGCTGGAGCATCTGCGTCAGGGGAAGATCTCGGCCGTGGAGGTCACCGAGGCCTATCTGGCGCGCATCGAGGCCCTGGATCCGATCCTGCACGCCTACCTCACGGTGACCCCGGATCTGGCGCTGGCGCAGGCCCGGGAGGCGGACGAACGATGGGCGGCATGGCGGCGGGATCCGGCGACGCCGCTCCCCCCGCTGAACGGGATCCCCCTGGCCATCAAGGACGTGATCTGCGTGCAGGGCGTGCGATGCACATGCGGTTCCCGCATCCTGGAGAACTTCGTTCCGCCTTACGAGGCCACCGCGGTCGCCCGGTTGCGGGAGGCCGGCGCGGTGTTCCTGGGGAAGACGAACACCGATGAGTTCGCGATGGGTTCTTCCACGGAGAACTCCGCCTTCGGTCCAACCCGCAACCCATGGGATCTGGAGCGGGTGCCGGGGGGCTCCTCCGGAGGCAGCGCGGCGGCGGTCGCTGCGGATCTCTGTGCGGGCGCCCTGGGCACGGACACGGGCGGCTCGGTCCGCCAGCCGGCCGCGCTATGTGGGGTGGTCGGGTTGAAGCCGACTTATGGCCGGGTTTCCCGTTACGGCCTGGTGGCCTACGGTTCCTCTCTGGATCAGATCGGGCCGATCACCAAAGACGTGTGGGATGCAGCGATCCTGTTGCAGTGGATGGCCGGGCACGATCCCCGGGATGCCACTTCATGGTCTGCGCCGGTTCCCGATTACACCCGGGCGCTGATTCCCGATCTGAAGGGCATGCGGGTGGGGGTTCCCCCGGAGTATTTCACCCCCGGGATGCAGCCGGAGGTGGAAAGGGCAGTTCGAGAAGCGATCGAGGTGCTGGCCGAGCTGGGAGCCGAGGTCATGGAGGTCTCCCTGCCGCATACAGCGTATGCCCTGCCCACGTATTACATGATCGCCCCTGCGGAGGCTTCCGCGAACCTGGCCCGCTACGACGGCGTCAAATACGGCCTTCGCATCCAGGGGGAAACGATCTGGGATACCTATCGTCTGACCCGGGGGCGGGGCTTCGGCCCCGAAGTCAAGCGGCGGATCATGCTGGGGACTTACGCCTTATCCGCTGGCTACTATGACGCATATTATCTGAAAGCCCAGAAGGTGCGCACGCTGATCCGGCGGGATTTCGAGCAGGCTTTCGAAAAGGTGGACGTCATCGTCTGCCCCACCTCGCCGACGACCGCTTTCCGGCTTGGGGAGCGCACATCCGATCCGCTTCAGATGTATCTGGCGGATATCTTCACCATCACGGCGAATCTGGCCGGGATCTGCGGCATCAGCATCCCCTGCGGCTTCGACAGCCAGGGCCTCCCCATCGGTCTGCAGATCCTGGGGCCCGCATTGGGCGAGGAGAAGATCCTGCGGGTGGCTTACGCATATGAGCAGGCCACGCCATGGCACCGCCGCCGGCCGCCTCTGACCGCCGCAAGCCCGGGCGGATCCCGGCGGTCGGGAGAGCGATCCGGGTAACCGGCTGGAAAAAGAAGATCCGATGGGACAGGGCCGTCGGGGATGGCCCCGCCTGTCCACCGGGATTCCAGGTCTGGATCCCTTCGCAAGGGCGCGCATGAACTCGCTTCGGCACCTGTTGCTCCTGCCGGCAGGAGCGGACTGGCGATGGATGGAAGCATCCCGCTTCTACGTGGAGCGGTTCCGGGTGATCCCCACCACGAACCCGGAGATCGCTCTCGCGCTCTCGGGTGACCCGCTGATCGTGTCCCTGGTCCTCCCGGATGGGCGCCCGGGTCACACCGCAGCCTGGCTTCGTGCGCATCGGCCTTCCATTCATCTGGATGTGCTCTTCGCCCCCACCCCTGAGCGCCTGCAAAGGATCCTGGATGCCCGGACGGCCCGGGGGGCCCGGCTGGGCCGCGGGCTCCGGGTCGTCACCACGGATCGCCTGAACGTCCGGAGCGGGCCGGGGTTCTCCGCCCCGATCATTGGCCGTCTGGAGGCGGGCGTTGAAGTGGAGGTGCTGGGCCAGAGCGCGGATGGCGCGTGGTGGGCCATCCTGGATCCCATACGCCGGGAACGCGCCTGGATCGCAGCCGCCTATACCCGGGCGACCACGGGGATCCCGGAGACCGTGCCGGTCCTCCTGGCGCACCCTCCACGCGTTCGCGCCCGCGCTCCGCTGACGGTCCGGCAGGAACCGGATCCGGGGGCACCGGCCCTGGGCCAGCTCCCCGAGGGCGCGGAGTGCGAAGCCCTCGGGCAGTCGGAGGGAGGGCGGTGGATCCAGATCGCCTTTCCCGATGCGGCGCATACGGGCTGGGTTCCGAGGGAGGGCCTGGAGATCCTGCGGGGGGCTCTGGAGGAGCTGCCGGCCTATCCATCGGGACGGTGGCTGCAACCCCCGGTGAAGTCGCCGGTGATCCATCGCGCCTTTGGAGCCGATCCGGACTTCTTTGCGGCGTGGGGGCTGCCCGGCCATGAGGGCGTGGACTTCCAGGCCTCCCCCGGCGAGCCGGTCTGTGCGGCTGCAGAGGGGATCGTGGTGATGGCTGCCGAGCGTCCGGATCATCCCTATGGGACTCAGGTCCGGGTCGAGCATCGAAGGCCCGATGGCATTTACGTTACGATTTATGGCCATCTCATGCCAGGCACCCTGGAAGTTCGGGCGGGGGAGCGGGTGCAACCCGGGCAGCCTCTGGGGCGCGCGGGATCCAGGGGCTTTATTCACTGGACGCTGAAGAAAGAGGGGGCGCGGAACGGCCTATATGGGGACATTCTGGATCCGATGCCCTATCTGTGAGCTTCCCCTGGGGGACCCGGGGGCTGGGCGGAGCACCTTCGGCGCCCCACCCGGCTCCCCCCAACAAATTTTCTTTCCCCGCGGCCGGGGGATTCTGGAGAGGCGGGAGAAGTATCGATTCCAAGGGCTGGGGAGGCTGCCTGCGGTGGTCCGCCCTGCCTTCCGCATGCCATTCCCCTCAGGAGTTCGGCCATGAGCCAGATTCATATCGTGCGCCATCCTGTCGTTCAGCACAAACTCACCGAGTTGCGGGACCAGCGAACAGGCCCCAAGCGGTTTCGGGAGCTCCTTCGAGAGATCACCCCCCTTCTGTTATATGAGGCCACCCGGGATCTGGAGGTGGAGGAAGTCCCCGTGAGCACGCCCATGGGGGAGGCCCGAGGGCAACGCCTGCGGGGAACCATCGGCCTGGTGCCCATCCTGCGGGCCGGGCTTGGGATGGTGGAGGGAGCCCTGCAGGTGTTCCCGGAGGCTCAGGTCTGGCATCTGGGGATCTATCGGGATGAGCGCACCCTGCAGCCGATCGCCTACTACAATCGATTGCCACCCCAGCCCACCGTGGCCTGGTGCTTCATCCTGGATCCGATGCTGGCGACCGGGGGATCCGCGGTGGCGGCGGCAGATATCCTGAAGCGATGGGGGGTGCCCCATATTGTCTTCGTGGGTTTGATCGCCGCTCCTGAGGGGTTAGATCGCTTCGCCCAGGCCCATCCCGGGATCCCGGTTTACGTGGCGGCGGTGGATAGCCACCTGAACCCCCATGGCTTCATCGTGCCCGGCCTGGGGGATGCGGGCGATCGCCAGTTCGGGACCGGGGTTTATTGACCTGCTCATCACACGGCGACCGCACAGCATGTTCGAGAAGCGGATCGTTGGGGAGAGCGGGATGGAGGAGGGTCTGACCCTCATCCTGACCCATGAGAACGCCGATTTCGACGCCGTGGCCGCGCAGCTGGCGGCGGCCCGGCTCTACCCGGGGGCGATTCCGGTGCTCCCCCGTCGGGTGAACCGGAATGTGCGCGCCTTTCTCAACCTGTATGGGGATCAGCTGCCCTTCATGCTCCCGGATGAGCTGATCCGGCGCCCCGTGGACCAGGTCATCCTGGTGGATGCTCAGACGATGGCGACGGTGCGGGGGATGGGGCCTCAGACGCGGGTGCGGATCATCGACCATCATCCGCTAACGCGTGATCTGCCCCCTGGCTGGACTTACCATGGCGATCCGGTTGGGGCGACCACCACGCTTCTGGTCGAGGGGCTGGCGGAACGGGGGGTCGTCCTGACGTGGGTGGAGGCCACCCTGATGCTGCTGGGGATTTACGAAGACACCGGCTCCCTGACCTATCCTTCCACCACCCCTCGCGATCTGCGGGCGGCCGCCTGGCTGATCGAACGCGGGGCGGATCTGACGGTCCTGGGCGAGTTCCTCCATCATCCGATGTCCGAGGCCCAGCGCCGCCTGTATGACCGTCTGGTGGAGTCCGCGGAAACCCGGGAGATCGAAGGGCACACGGTGGTGATCGCTGCGGCACGGGCGGATGGCTTTATGGAAGAGGTCTCCACCGTCGCCCACCGCCTCCGAGATCTCTTCGAGCCCTCCGCGCTCTTCGTGCTGGTGGAGTTCGATGGACACATTCAGATGGTCTGCCGCACCACCACCGATGACATCGATGCCGGTGGCGTGGCCGCCCACTTCGGGGGTGGAGGCCATGCCCGGGCGGCGGCCGCGGTGATCCGGGATCGCTCCCTCGAAGAGGTCCGGGAGGAGCTGCTGCGGATCCTGCCCCGTTACATCCGGCCTGCCGTGACGGTGGCGGAGATCATGTCCCGCGGGGTCCGCGTCCTTCCCCCCGATCTTTCCATCAGTGAGGCGGCGAGGGAGATGCAGCGGACCGGCCACGAGGGCTTCCCTGTCGTTCAGGGCGGCCGGGTCATCGGGCTGTTGACGCGCCGTGCAGTTGACCGGGCGCTTCAGCATGGTCTGGGCGGCCAGCCGGTGGAGCGCGTGATGGAGAAGGGGGAGATCTTCGTCCTCCCCTCCGATCCGGTGGAGAAGGTGCAGCGCCTGATGATCGAGACCGGCTGGGGGCAGATCCCGGTGGTGGAGGACGGCGAGGTGGTGGGCATCGTCACCCGAACGGATCTGATCAAGCTGTGGGGGGAACGGCTGCGCGTTCGCCCCCGTCTGAGCGTGGCCTCGGCGATGGAGGCCGCGTTTCCACCCCCGTGGCTGGCCCTCGTGCGGGAGATCGGGGCGACGGCGCAATCTATGGGCTTCATCGCTTATTTCGTGGGCGGACTGGTCCGCGATCTCATCCTGAATCATCCCATCGTCGATGTGGATATCGTGGTGGAAGGAGATGCGATCGCCCTGGCGGATGCGATGCGAGCGCGCTATGGGGGGCGGGTGGTGGCCCATCGGCGCTTCGGAACCGCCAAGTGGCTGCTGGAAGGAATAACGATCGCCACGCCGGCCGGGCCGGTGGAGGGGTTGAAGGCGATCGACTTCGTCACCGCCCGCCGGGAGTTCTACGCCCATCCCACGGCCCTGCCCCAGGTGGAGCCCAGCTCGATCAAACAGGATCTGCACCGGCGGGACTTCACCATCAACACCCTGGCGGTTTGCCTGAACCCGGATCGGTTCGGGGAGCTCCTGGATTTTTACGGCGGGCTTCAGGATCTCCAGCGGGGCCTCATCCGGGTGCTGCATTCCCTGAGTTTTGTGGAAGACCCCACCCGGATCCTGCGGGCGGCCCGGCTGGAGGCCCGCCTGGGGTTCCGGGTGGAGCCCCGGACGGAGGAGCTCATCCACCATGCGGTGGATCTCCTGGCCCGGGTGAGCGGGGAGCGGATCCGCCATGAGATGGAGCTGATCCTGGCTGAGGCGGAGCCCGAGCGCATCCTGGCCCGGCTGGAGGAATGGCGAGCGCTCGCTTTTGTGATGCCCGGGCTTCAGGCGGATGCATGGCTCCAGGAGCGTTTCCGGATCATGCGGACCGCGCTGGAGCAGGGAGAGTGGCAGGTGATGGAAGGGACGCCGGAGCGCTGGCGGATCCTGACCGGATGGGGGTTGATGGTTTACCGATTGACGTCCGCCCAGCTGGAGCAGGCGCTCCGCCGGCTGCGTTTCCCGGCCCGGGATGCGGATATGCTGCGGGGCGTCCATGAGATCCGGGGGAAACTGGATCAGCTGTCGGAGCCGTTGAAGCCCAGCACCGTCGCCGAGCATCTGGACTTTTACCCGGCAGTTGCCCTCTTTGTGGTCTGGGTCGCCGCCCCTGCGGGCCGGGCCCGGGAGAACCTCTATCAGTATGCCCATCACTGGCGAGGGGTTCGACCGATCCTGCGGGGGGACGATCTGCAGCGGCTGGGCATCCCACCGGGCCCGGCCATCGGGCAGATGTTGCGCGCCCTGCGGGCGGCCCGCCTCGATGGCGAGGTGCGGACGCGGGAGGATGAGATCGCGTTCGTGAAGGCCCGCATGGCTCTATCCTCCAGCCCGGCCCCCCATGTCAGGGATTGACTCCAGGGCATATTTTCTGGAGGGAAAGGTTAAAGAGAGACGAGCTCCAGGGAACTGGGGATCCGTTCGTCTATCCCTCCCCATGGGAGGCGTAGAGGCGTCGATATACCGCGAGGTGTTCCAGGATGCGCTCCAGGTAGCGTCGGGTTTCCTCGAGGGTGATCCGTTCGTAGAAGAGATCCACATCCCCCCGGGCCGCCTCCCACCATTGCGCCGCATTCCCCGGCCCCCCGTTATATGCCGCCAGGGCGACCCACAGGTTCCCTCCGAAGCGATCCCGTTGCCGGGCCAGGTAATAGGCCCCGAAGGCGATATTCACCTGGGGCCGATAGAGCCATGTCTCCCGATACGGTTGATCCAGCGCCCCGGCGATGGCCCGGGCCGTCGGCGGGATGATCTGCATCAACCCGCGGGCCTGCGCGGAGGAGACCGCATAGGGATCGAACAGGCTCTCCTGACGCATCAGCGCATACAGGAGCAGCGGATCCAGGCTGTAACGCTGCGCTTCGGCCAGCACCTGCTCGAGGTAAGGGGTCGGATAGGCCAGGCGGGCAAGGAACGGTGGGGCCTCCTGAGGCCGGATGCCCAGGCGGGCCAGCATGCGCGCTGCGGCCTGCAGGGAGAGGGCATCCGCCCCGCGCTCCCGGAAGGCCAGCGTGAGCTGATAGAGGGCCAGCGGATCCCCATCCAGGCGCTGGCGCACTCTCGTCCAGAGCTGGCGGGCCTCCTCCACCCATCCCATCCGCCACGCCTCTTCACCCGCCAGCCAGGCCGGATCCGATGAGAAAGGAGGGTTCCGCAACACGGCCGTATCGGTGATCCCCAGACGGGCCAGCAGCCAGGCCTCCGCTTCCTCCCGTCCGGATTCGGGATCCGGAAAGGCCGTGGAGAGATCCCCTCCCAGAGCCTCCTGGCCGTTCAGGAGCATCCGCGCCCGTTCCCCGAGAAAACGCCCGGCGGCCCGGGCGGCGACCTCCCGCCATTCCGAGGCCGCACGCTCGCGATCCCCGCGGGCCCATGTCACCTTCCCCAGCCAGAATTGAGCGGTCAGCGCCCACGGCGAATCGGGATATCGGCCCCGCAGGGTCTCCCAGGCTGCCGCTGCTGAATCCAGATCCCCGCGGGCATAGGCCAGCACGCCCAGTCGGTGCCATGCCTCCGGGGCACGCGCATCGGCGGGAAAGCGCTCCACCAGCTGGCGATAGAACGCCGCCGCGGACGCCTCCGCGCCGTTCCGCTCCAGGAGGCGCCCCGCTTCCCAGAGCAGACGGGGGGCGAAGGGATGGTTCGGAAACCGGGCGAGGAACCGCTGCCAGAGCGCGACGGCGGCATCGGTCGCGCCGCTCTGGACCCATAGCCGTCCTTTCTCCAGCCATCCATCTGCCCAGTGGGAGGCCTCGGGATGGTCCCGGAGCAGCGCATCCAGATGCGCGTGGGCCGCGGTCATGTTCCCCAGCGCCCGGTAGCATAGCGCCGCGTAGTAGTGGGCATCGCCGTGCTCCGGATGAGCGGCGATCCAGCGCTCGAAGGCCTGAACCGCCGGGAGGCATTGCCCGGCGAAGTAATCGATCTGGCCGCGCAGGTCGTCGGGGACCGGGATCCCGGCTTCCACCAGGCGGACCAGGGCGTTGTAGGCGCCGACGGTATCCGGAGCCTCGCGGATCAGGCGCTGGAGCCGCGCATAGGCTTCTGAGGTTTGCCCGGCGTTGAGAAGGGCCTGGGCCGCCCGCCATTCGATATAGGCCCGGTAGGCGGGATTCTGGGCGAAGGAGAGGATCGCCTGATACTGTTCCAGGGCCGCCGGATAGGCCTGAAGGGCTTCCATGGTTTCCGCCAGCTGTTCCCGGATCGCCGCTTCCTGGCTCCGATCCCGAGCGGCGGGCAGCGCGGCCCGGAGCTCCGCCGCGGCCGCTTCCCACCGACCGGCCTCCTGCAGGGCCCGTGCCCGTCGCATCCGCAGCTCTACCGTCAGCGGGGAGCCGGAAGCCAGCGCCCGGGCATACGCCTCCGCCGCCCCGGCCGGATCCCCCGCCTGTCGCCGGGCGTCCCCGAGGAGCGCCCAGACCTGCCGGGCCCACTCCGGTGGCAGGGTGTCCAGGGGCGCCTGGCTCAGCCTCTGCGCCGCTTCCGCAGGCTGCTCCGCCGCCAGCAACGCCCGCCCTATGCCCACCCATGCCTCCCCGGCCTGTTCCATCGACAGCGGGCCCTGAAGCGCGGCCGCGTAGGCCGCCGCGGCCTCCTCGAATGCCCCAGCCCGCATGGCCGCTCGAGCCCGCATCAGCCATTCGCTGGGAGAAGGGACGGGGGTGGGCGTGGGGGTCGGCGAGGGAACAGGGGAGGGCGTCACGGTGGCCGTGGACGTCGCCGCTGGGGTAGGGGAAGGCAGCGGCAGCGGCCGCGGCAGCCGGCCGAAGAGCGCCACCAGGCCCAGCAGGGCGATCCCCATCACGACCCACCGCCATCGAGGCGCACGAGGTTGACGGGCGTGCATGGCCGGAGACTCCCCGATCACGAAGATCGCCAGCTTTCTGACCTACCCTGAGCGGCATGCCTGCCGTCCACCGGTGGGGGCACGGAGGGCGAAGGATGTTCCCTGACAGGGGGACACGCCTCCCGGCGCGCCCCCGGCTTACTATTCCCGCGAAGGGGGATGAGCCTCGAGCTCGGCGAAGGCCTCGCGGATCATCGCTTCCGGATCCGCTGGCCCTTCCCCCTTTTGAAGCCATAGCAGGAACTCGATGTTGCCGGCCGGCCCGAGCAGCGGCGAGGGGATCAGCCCCCGGGGCCACCAGCGCTGCCCCATGCTCCACTCGATCAGGGTCCGCAGCACCCGTTCGTGAACGGCGCGATCACGCACCACGCCCCGCCGAACCTCCGAGCGACCGGCCTCGAACTGAGGCTTCACCAGGACAATCGCATGACCATCCGGGACGAGCCAGCGATGTGCGTTGGGAAGGATCAGGCGAACGGAGATGAAAGAGACATCGATGGTCACCAGATGGACCGGCTCCGGGAGCGCGGTCAGGTAACGGGCGTTGGTCCGCTCCATGACGATCACCCGGGGATCCTGGCGCAACCGCAGATCCAGAAGACCGTAGCCCACATCGATCGCGTAAACCCGGGCGGCGCCGTGCTGAAGCAGGCAATCCGTGAATCCTCCGGTGGAAGCGCCGATATCCGCGCAGATCGCCCCCCGGACCGGGACCGGGAAGCGAGCCAGGGCCGCGGCCAGCTTGATGCCGCCCCGACTCACATAGGGGAGGGGCTCGGTTACGGTGATGGGCGCATCCACCGGAACCATGGTCCCCGGCTTATCCACCACCCGGTCCCCGATTCGCACCCGGCCCGCGCGGATCAGGCGCTGGGCGCGCTCCCGGCTTTCCGCCAGCCCTCGCTCCACCAGGAGGAGATCCAGACGAACACGAGCCATCCGGGAATGTGCCGCCAGATCCGGGTTAAAACCTGCGCCGTTGAATCCGAATCCAGAAATCGGGATCGCCCCGGAGCCCCCCAGAGGAGGCTCACCGTGCAACTCCTACATTATAATAATGGAAACAAACCCGGAGTTACGCCGCTGGCCTCTTCACGGGAGGCCAACGTGTGCTCCATCCTCTCCTCGAGGGGAGGGGTTATCTTGCCTCTCAGGATTGGAGCCAGCAACACAAGTCCCAAGCCGATTCGTCCTGGGGGTCAGGGATGGACCTGGGTGTGCCGATCCTGATGACGGGAGCCATCCTGATCATTGGATGGTTTTTCCTGGGCATGCAATGGAACGTCCATAAAGGCCAGCGCCTTTTACGCTGGATGCGGGAGGGGCTGCCCCTGCTCAGCGAGCGGACCACGCTGGAATGGGTGGGGACGTCGCTGGTTCGGCTGAGGATGCGCGAGGCGAAAACCCCCTTCCGGGAGGTGGAGCTTCTCCTGGTTTTCGAGCCTCGCGATGTGCCCTTTCTCTGGCTGTTCTCCCGCTGGCGCGGGCGGCGGGATCTGATGATCGTGCGGGCGCGGCTACGGCAACCCCCGGCCTTTGAGGGAGAATGGGCCAACCCCGCGATGTGGACCGGGCGGGAGATCCTCCAGCGCATTGTCTGGGGGGAGTGGGAGAACATGGACCTGGCGGGGGGACGCCTGGCGTATCGGGGGGCCATGGCGCCGCGGGTGATCGAGGAATGCCTGGGCGATCTGAGCCGCTCCTATCCTTATATCGCCCGCCTGTCGGTGCGCCGCGCGGAGCCCCATCACCTCCAGATCCATGTGGGCTTCCCCAGGGATCAGAAGATCCCGGCCCGGGAGGTCTTCCAGCAGATCCGCCGCGTCGCGGAACGGGTCAGCCGTAGTTCGGCAGTTCCATCATGATTTCGGAACGGAGCGAGGATGCCCTTCCCTCTGGCGGCCCTGCTGGTGTTCCTGATCGCCTTTCTGCTTTCGGGGGGATCGACCCCGCTGGCGGCGCGTCTGGGTTATCGTCTGGGGATGCTGGATCGGCCGGGAGGGCGCCGGCGGCATCGCGGGGAGATCCCGCGCACCGGCGGCCTGGCGCTCTGGCTGGCTTTCGTCGTGACGGTCCTCTTCGCGCAGATCCTCCCGATTCCCCGTTTTGATCCGAAAGAAGTGGTCCGCCTTACGGGCCTTTTGCTGGGCGGAACGCTCAGCCTGATCCTGGGGCTGATCGACGATCGCTGGGAACTCCCCCCGGGGCCGCAGTTCCTCGGCCAGGCCCTGATCGCCCTTCTGTCCCTCCCCTTTCTGATTTTCATCGAATACGTCAATAACCCGCTGACTGGCCGTCCGCTTTATTTCCCCCTTCCGATCGTTGTCCTGCTGACGGTCTTCTGGTTGATGGGGATGATGAACACGGTGAACTGGCTGGATGGGATCGACGGCCTGGCCAGCGGGGTGGTGGCCATTGTGGCTCTGATCCTGTTCCTGCATGCCGGCTATCGTCTGGATCCCCCTCAGCACAGCGTGGCGTTGCTGCCCGCGGCCCTGGCAGGAGCCTGTCTGGGGTTTCTTCCCTGGAACTGGTCGCCCGCCCGCCTGTTTCTGGGGTCCTCCGGCGCGCTCTTCCTCGGATACACCCTGGGGGTTCTGGCGATCATCGGGGGCGCGAAGGTGGCCACGGTCGTGATGGCCATGGCGTTGCCCATCGCGGACGTGGCGTGGCTGATTGCCTATCGCTGGCGTCGAGGGCGACGTCCCACCCAGGGGGGGCGGGACCATCTGCACTTCCGCCTGCTGGATGCGGGGTGGTCTCCCCATCGGATCCGGATGGCTTATTACGGCTTTGCGGCGGCGGCAGGAGGGATCGCGCTGCTGATCCCGTCCGCCCTCTATAAAGCGCTGGCTCTGGCCCTGCTGGCCGGAGTGCTCATGTGGGTGTTGCGCCAGGCTCCCCCGGAGGCGTCGGGTTAGGGGCGGATGCCGCGCCCCCGGCATGAACCCCCTATCATGGGGGATGGCGCAGCAGGGGGGAAGAATCAGGCAGGGGGCCGGTTCGTCGCCTTCAGCGACTCGTCAGCCCCCCAAAGTCCTTAAAGGAACATCCAGCGGCGGAATGCCGGAGAGGATGAGGGTCCTGTTCCTCGATTTTCAGGAGAGCCATCCTTGCTGACGAGCGAAGGCGGTGATGCCCGGGATCTCGAAGTAGTTCCCCTGATAAGCCTGGATTCCGTAGTAAACGAACAGCACAAAGGCGGCCAGGCCCAGGAGAGGGGTGATGCAGCCGATGATGGGGATCAGGCCCAGGGCGAAGAAGATCACCGTCAGGGCGACCTGGGCGACGAGGGCATGGACGGCGTGGTATTTCTGAAAGGGACGGTTCTTCATATCGGTGAGCAGGATGATCAGGGGAACGATGATCCCGATGATGTAAGCCAGCAGGGCCATCAGACGATCCTGATCCCCTGCTTCCTCCGCGGGCGCCTTCCGGATGTTCGTCAACATCATGACCTCCTGTTCCGATTTCTTCATTCGCTTTCGGTGATAGAGAACATTACGATTTCATCTTCAACCATGGAAATTGTAAAATAAAAATCTATTCCGCGCAAGGGGTTTGGCCGAATTCTAACGATTGCCTGGTTCGGTTGCCGGGGTTTGGACAGCAGGGAGGCGCCGCAAAGCATGGGGAGCCTGCCGCTCTCCAGAAGAGGGCGGTGGATGGATCCCCCAATCCGGGGGGACACCGCCTCATCCGGACCATGTTTGACGGGGATCTTCCCGCCGGTTTATGGTTATAACAAGCGGGAGGTGTCCGGTTGTCCGCCTGTGCGCTGGGTCTGATGGGGGTGAAAGACGAAGGATCCCCCTCGGGTTTGAGGAACAGACAGGGCCGGTAAGGGCCATCTCGCATGTCTCCATAACCCTCCGAATGAAGGGGAACCCGTTCAATAAGGAGAACGCCATGCTGGACGTGGAACGCATCCGGCGCAATCCGGAGGAGATCCGGATCGGGCTTCAGCACCGCGGGGAATCCCCGGATCTGGTGGATCGCTTTCTGGAGCTGGATGAAGCGTATCGGGCGGCGCTGCAGGAAGTGGAGCGCCTGCGGGCGGTGCGCAATCAGGTCTCGCGGGAGATCGGGAAGATGCCGCCGGGCCCGGAGCGGGAGGCCCGCATTGCCGAGATGCGGGAACTGGGCGAACGCCTGGCGGCGGAGGAGGCGCGGCTTCGGGATCTGGAAGGGCAGCGGGAGGAGCTTTTGCTGCAGTTCCCGAACATCCCCCACCCCAGCGTCCCCGTCGGTCCGGATGAGTCTGCCAACCGGGTGGTGCGGGTGGAAGGGGAGATCCCGGAGTTCGACTTCACGCCGCTCCCCCACTGGGAACTGGGACCTCGTCTGGGGCTGATCGACTTCGAGCGGGGGGTCAAGCTCTCCGGAAGCCGTTTTTATGTGCTCTGGGGATTGGGCGCGCGCCTGGAGCGGGCCCTGATCCAGTGGCTTCTCGATCTTCACACGCAGATCCATGGTTACACAGAGGTCTATGTGCCCTTCGTGGTCAAGCGGGAGGCGCTGGTGGGCGCCGGGCAGCTTCCCAAATTCGAGGACAACCTCTATCACGATGTGGAGGATGATATCTGGCTGGTTCCCACCGCCGAGGTGCCCCTCACCAACCTGCATCGGGATGAGATCCTGGAGGCGGATCAGCTGCCCCTGTATTATGTGGCCTACACGCCGTGCTTCCGCCGGGAGCGGATGTCGGCCGGCCGGGATGTGCGGGGGATCAAGCGTGGGCATCAGTTCGATAAGGTGGAGCTCTACAAGTTCACCACGCCGGAGACCTCCTATCTGGAGCTGGAGAAGATGGTGGAGGACGTGGTGGACACATGTCGGCGTCTGGGGTTGCCGACCCGCGTGGTGGAGATCTGCACCGGGGATCTGGGTTTCGCGGCGGCGAAAACCTACGATGTGGAAGTGTATGCGGCCGGCTGCGGCGAATGGCTGGAGGTGAGCTCGGTGAGCAACACCGAGGACTTCCAGGCCCGGCGGGCGAACCTGCGCTACCGGCCACGCCCGGGCGCACGCCCGCGTTACGTGCATACCCTCAACGGGTCCGGCCTCGGCCTTCCCCGAACCGTGATCGCGATCCTGGAGAACTATCAGCAGCGGGATGGCAGCATTGTGGTCCCTGAAGCCCTGCGCCCCTACATGGGGGTGGAGGTCCTGCGGGGTCCACGATGAAGGTCGAGGCGTTTCCACGGAGGTCTGGCCGCTGGCTTCCCGTGGGGCTTTGCGGGCCGGACGGGGCGTTGAAGGCGCCCGCATAGCCCGAGGGAGGAAGGGCCATCCTGCCTCCCCGAACGGGAGCCCGGCGGCGTGGATCCTGATCCAATCCAGGCGTGGGAGCGATGGAGTCCTTGGAATCCCGATGGCGCCGGCTTCGAGGAAGCCGCCCGGTGCAAATGGAATCTCCTCCTTCACCGGAGGAAGGGATCCGCCTGTGGGAGGAATCCCTGCCGCTGTTCACGTGGCATGGCGATCTTCCGCTGGAAGCCTGGCGGACGGCCCCGCGGGGAGCGGTGGCGACCCTGGCGGGCCACCCGGACTGGCTGGACATCCCGCCGGAGGGGGTGCTCTTTCTGGATACGGAGACCACCGGGCTGGCGGGAGGGGCCGGAACGATGATTTTCCTCATCGGCTTCGCCCGGATCGAGGGGGAGGCGCTGGTGTTCCGCCAGCTCTTTCTCGCCGATCCAGCGGTGGAGCCTGTGTTCTGGCGGGCCTTCCTGGCCCTGACGCATGGGGTGCAGGGGCTGGTGACGTTCAACGGGCGGGGCTTTGATCTTCCCCTGATCGAGATGCGTCTCGCGATTCAACGGCTTCGCTGGCCCGGCCTGAGCGTCCCCCACTGGGATCTTCTACCCACCGCCCGTCGTCTCTGGCGGCGTCGCCTTCCCTCACGGGCGCTGGCCGCCCTGGAGGAGGCCGTGCTGGGGCTGGAGCGTTCCCCGGACGATGTGCCCGGCCATGAGATCCCCTCGCGTTACTGGTCTTATCTGCAAACCCGGAATCCGGATCTGCTGGAGGGGGTGTTCCTCCACAACCGCCAGGATGTGCTTTCCATGGTCATCCTGGCGGCCCGGCTGGCCCATCTGTTCGAGACGCCGGAGATGGACCCCGCGGTCCAGGGTTGGGACTGGGTGCAGCTGGGCCGGTGGTATCAGGACAGCGGCCGCTGGGAGGCCGCTGAGCGCGCCTTCCGCCGGGCCCTGGAGGAGGGAGGGGAGGACCCGGAGCTCCGTCGGGCGGCGTGGCATGCCCTGGGGACCCTGTTGCGTCGGATGGGGCGCCTGGAGGAGGCCGCCCGGATCTGGCAGGAGTGGGCGATGGAGATCCCGGATGAGGTGCTTCCGGCGGCCCGGCTGGCCCGCTACTATGAGCGGGTTCGACGGGATCCGATCGAGGCCCGTCGCTGGGCTGAGATCGCCCTGGAGCGGATCGATCTCCAGGCCAACCCGGAGCGCTGGTGGAGCCTGCGGGAGAGCCTGATGCGTCGTATGGCCCGCCTGGGCAACGCCCTGTGGGGGGATTAGCCGGGCTTTCCCTTCGATTTTGACGCCATCGGCCTGGGAAGGCGGGCCGTGATCCTCCGGAAGAGGTGGGATCCAGGATGAGTAGAAGCGGCCTGACGACAGAAGATCTGGTGGCCATCGCGCTGGATCTGGTGGGATGGTCGGAGCTGCCGCCGGATTCGGCGATCTACGTGCCCGGGCGGGGGATCCGGCGGGTGCTGGTGGGCATCGATATCGGGACGGCGGAGCTGTTGCTGGCCCGGCAGCTGGGCTGCGACGCCGTGGTCGCTCATCATCCTGTCGGGGTGCGTCACCGGATGGCGCCGGTCTACCGGCGCCATGTGGAGCTGATGATCGCCCACGGGATCCCCCGGGAGGCTGCGGAGGCGGCGGTCCGAGCGCGCATGGAGGAGCTGGAGATCTCCGGCCATTCGGATAATTACGATCATGTGGTCTCCGTAGCTCGCTTATTGAACATCCCTTTTCTCAATCTGCATGCCCCGTGCGACGAAGCCGGGCGTCGGATTCTCCAGGGGGTGATCGATGAAACCCTTGCCCGCAACCCCCATGCTCGCCTTCAGGAGATCGTGGAGGCGCTGGGGCAGCTCCCGGAGTTCCGGGAGGCGGAGACGCCGATCCGGATTGCGATGGGGGAGCCGAACGCTCCGGCGGGGAAGGTGGTGATGGTCCACGGTGCCCTGACCAACGGGGGCTATGCGGTGGCCCGGACTTACTTCGAGCATGGGATCGACACGGTGGCTTATATCCATATCGCGCCGGGCGAGCTGGCGCGGTTGCGACAGGAGGGGCGGGGACAGCTGCTGATCACCGGCCACATTGCCAGCGACAGCGTGGGGGTGAACCCGTGGATCGCGGAGCTGGAGGCGCGGGGGGTAGAGGTGATCCGCATCAGCGGGATCCTCGGGCATTTCGATAGCCGGAACCGCCGCTTTCTTCAAAGGGAGTAGCCCTCAGCATCCGCTCTCCCGCAGCTGAGCGATCGCCTCGCGGAGCTTCCGGGCGACCTCCGCCATCTCGGCCTCGCCCGCATAGCGCTGGCGGGGCCAGAAAAAGCCCCTCAGCCCATCCCCTTTCCGCCGGGGAACAATGTGAATGTGCAGATGCGGCACGCTCTGGCTCACCCGGTTGTTGATGGCCACGAAGGACCCCTCCGCTCCCAGCCCGACTTCCACCGCCCGGGCCAGGAGACGGGCGTTCTGGAACAGCGGCCCCACCAGTTCCGGGGGCAAATCGGCCAGGGTCTCATAGTGATCCCTCGGGATCAGAAGACAGTGCCCCGGGAACAGGGGACGATGGTCCAGGAAGGCGATGGAGATTTCATCTTCCAGCACCGTGAAGGCGGGGGTCTCGCCACGAAGGATACGGCAGAAGGCACAGCGCATGGTTAACCCCCGTGGGTTGCTATCCCCGAGGTTTTCAGGGACCCGGGCATGGCCTGCGCCGCCGGACCCCTGTCCGAAAGGCGAGCGGCCCCTATGGCGCAGGCCTCTTCGAAACTATGCCCAGCCCAGGCGCCCGGGGTTCAGCCGACCCTCCGGGTCAAGCTGGGCTTTGACCCGGCGCATCACCTCCACCTCCGGCCGGAGCGGAGCCCACAGGCCCAGGGCCTGTTTCACCGATTCCGGACCGGCGAGGATCATGAAGTGCCCACCCCGGGTGAGGGCGAGGGAACGAAGGTTCTCCGCCCATCGAAGGAGCGTCTCCATCGGCCCGCGGCCCTCGGCGTAGATCAGGCCCAGGGTCCCGTGGGCCCGCCAGAGGACCGGGATCTCTTCCAGGGCTTCCAGGGTTGCAGCGCCTTCCGCCAGCTGGGCGGGCAACAATCCCAGGCGCACGCCCAGCGCCCCTGGAGGCGCGGGGTGGGGGAGGATCGCGACGGAGGAAACACGAGCCCACAGGGTCGAGGCGGTTTCCTCCGGCAAGCGGTCTTTCACCCGGGCCCCGGAGGACGCGGCCACGGCGTCCCGCCCGATCCGTTCGACCTGCGCCGGCCATCCGCCGGCCCGCACCAGCACCCAGACCCGTGCTCCAGGGTCCGCGGGGAGCTCCATTTCCGCTCGCAGGGCCTCCCATGCCCGGGCGTTCAGGACTTCCACCGCCATGGGGAAGCCCGGATGGCGGAGCATGCTCAGGGTCAGCGACAGCGCATCCTCGGCGCGGGGGAAGCCGAACACCCACGTGGCCTCCGCCTTCGGGCGCGGCCACAGTTTGAAGGCCGCTTCCACGATCACCCCGAGGGTCCCCAGCGCGCCGTGGAACAGCTTCGGGAGATCATATCCGGCCACATTCTTGACCACCTCGCCTCCACCCTGGATGAGCGTTCCATCGGCCAGGGCGACCCGGATCCCGATCAGCAGGTCCCTCGCCGAACCGTAGCGGGCCCGCAACGGCCCGCTCAGGCCTGTTGCTAGGATCCCTCCGATCGTCGCCCGATCTCCAAAGGGGGGATCGAGGGGAAGCCACTGACCGTGTTCGGCCAGCATCGCGTTCAGTTCGGCGAGGCGGATCCCGGCTTCCACCCGGATGGTGAGGTTGGCCGGGCGATGGCGCAGGACGCGGGAGAGCCGGGTGAGATCCAGGGCGAGGTCGTAACGGGCGGGGGTGTGACCGATCCCCTGATGGGTGCCGCTCCCCCAGGGCACCACCGCCCAGCCGGAACGGGCGGCCTCCCGGAGGGCTTCGGCGGCCTCCTCCACGGTCTGCGGTTGCCGCACGATGTGGGGGGTAGAGTCGTTCAGGGTATAACGCATCGTTAGATCCACAACTCCTCCTCCATCTCCGCAGGAGGCGGCGCGGCGCGATAACGAACGGGCTCCGTCATACGGGCTTTGCGGCGGCTCCACGTTTCCAGACACATCTTTGTGGAGGGGAACATCTTGCAGGGGTTGAGGCGGTTCTCCGGGTTGAAGGCTGCCTTGATGCGGGCCATCGCCTCCAGGTCCGCCGGTGAGAAGAGCAGGGGCATCAGATCCCGCTTCTCCAGCCCGACCCCGTGCTCGCCGGTCAGGGTGCCGCCGGCCTCCACGCAGGCCCGGATGATCTCCGCTCCGGCCTCCACGGCCCGTCGGGTGAGCTCCGGGTCCCGTTCGTCGAAAAGGATCAGCGGGTGGAGGTTCCCATCGCCCGCGTGGAAGACGTTGGCGATGGTGAGGCCATAGCGCTGCCCGATTTCCTGGATCCGTCGGAGGACCCGTGGCAGCTGATCCCGGGGCACCACCCCATCCTGAACGTAGTAGCTGGGCGCCAGGCGGCCCATGGCCCCGAAGGCCCCCTTGCGGCCGGACCACAGGCGCTCCCGCTCGGCCGGGTCCGTCGCGATGCGAACCTCCCGGGCATCGAAGTGCTCGCAGAGGCGGGCGATGTGGCGGGCGAGCTCCTCCAGTCCTTCCGGAAGCCCCTCGACATCGATCAGCAACACCGCCCCTGCGTCCATCGGGTAGCCGCAGCGCTTGGCGCTTTCCACAGCCTGGATCGCCGTGTGGTCCATCATTTCGATGGCTCCCGGGATGGTGCCGTCGGCGATGATCGCGGACACGGCCTCGCTGGCCTGGTCCACGGTGTCGAAGACCGCCAGCAGGGTCACCACCGCCTCGGGCACAGGCATCAGGCGGAGAACCGCCTTCGTGACAATCCCCAGCGTGCCTTCCGAGCCGACGATCAGCCCGGTGAGGTCGTAGCCCGGCCAGTCGCAGGCGGCGCCGCCGACCTCGATGACCTCGCCATCGGGCAGCACCACCTCCAGGCCGAGGACATGGTTGGTCGTCACTCCGTAGGCCAGGCAATGGGGCCCCCCGGAGTTCTCCGCGATATTGCCACCGATGGTGCATGCCTTCTGGCTGGAGGGATCCGGGGCGTAATACAGGCCGTGGGCGGCGGCGGCCTGGGAGACCGCGATGTTCACCACGCCGGGCTGCACCACGGCCCTCAGGTTCACCGGATCGATCTCCAGGATGCGGCGCATTCGCGTGGTGACGATCATCAGGCCGCCCTGGTCGGCCACTGCGCCGCCGCTCAACCCGGTCCCGGCGCCCCGCACCACGATGGGCAGCCCATAGCGGTTCGCGATCCGAACAGCAGCCGCCACCTGCTCCGTGGCAGTGGGGAAGACCACGAAATCCGGGCGTCCCTTATCGATGGAGGCATCGTATTCGTAGAGGAGAAGGTGATGATCCTCCCAGAGCACGCCGCGGGGCCCGAAGATCTCCAGCAGCTCCTGCAACACCCGGGCTCGCTTCACCGCATCCCCCTTTCGAACTGGTCTCCGGGCAGGGAAAGCGCACAATATGGCGATGCCTCTATCCTCTATCATAATGCAAATGGCTGTAAGGCTGCGCGGTTGCGGACCTGGAGTCCGGCCATGGGGATGGGGCGGTGAAGGCGTCCTGTTCTCCTTGCCGTCCTCTGGGCCGCAGGGGTGGAGGAAATCCGGTTCAGGCGTCGGGTGGGGCGCTGAAGGTGGCGGTCTAACCCCTGACGAGTCCCTACCGAAGGCTCTGGACCCGTATGGAACCATATCCGGTCAGGGAAGCGAGGGCGCTTATGTCCCGTCGGGATCTTCTGTTGATCCCCCCGCTGTTGTTTTTTGCGGTGTTCTATCTTTATCCGTTGTTTTCGATCCTGCGCCTGAGCCTGGCCCCGGAGGGGGTCATCCGCTGGGAGGCCATCCTTCAGACGCTTCGGGGAGCGGCCTTCTGGCGGGTGCTGGGGTTCACGGTGGGTCAGGCCGCCCTCTCCACGGGCGTCACCCTGGCGCTGGGTCTGCCGCTGGCGGGCCTTTTCGCTCGCTATCCGTTCCCGGGCCGGGGGTGGTGGCAGGCGATGGCGACGGTGCCCTTCGTCCTGCCCACCGTCGTGGTGGCGGCTGCCTTCACCGCGCTCCTGGGCCCTCGGGGCTGGGTGAACCAGATCCTGATGGCCATGCTGGGTCTCCCGGAGCCGCCGATCTCCTTCCTCAACACCCTGACCGCCATCGTGGTCGCTCACGTGTTCTACAACCTCACCCTGGTGCTGCGCATCGTCGGGAACGCCTGGGCCCATCTGGATCCGACGCTGGAGATGGCGGCCCGCACGCTGGGGGCGGACCGCTGGCAGACCCTGCGCCGGGTGACGATCCCCCTTCTGATGCCGGCGATCCTGGCGGCGACGGCGCTGGTGTTCCTTTTCGATTTCACCAGCTTCGGCGTGGTGTTGTTGCTGGGCGGTCCCCGATATGCCACACTGGAGGTGGAAATCTACCGGCAGGCGGTGGGCCTCTTCAACCTCCCTGGTGCCGCCACCCTGGCCCTGATCCAGCTGGGGCTGACCTTCGGGATCCTGGCGATCTATGCTCGCCTTCAGGCCCGGCTCACCTTCCCTCTGGAATGGCGACCGGCGGCGTCCACGCTCCGCCCGCCGCGCCGGTGGGCGGAGCGCCTGGGGGTGGGTTTGGGGCTGGCCGTGCTCTTCCTGTGGATCGGGCTGCCGATGCTGGCGCTGGTCCTCCGTTCGTTCACCCCGATGACCCTCCGGAAGCCGGGGGAGGCGGCGGTCTACACGGGATGGATCACCCTGGGGTATTACCGGGAGCTATGGATCAACCGGCGCGGGGCCGTCACCTATGTTCCGCCGATCGAGGCGGTGCGCAACTCGCTGGTCTTCGCCGTCGCGGTCATGATGCTCTCGCTCCTGCTGGGGGGGCTGGTCGCCTACGGGCTGGCGGGCCGCTGTCGTCGCCGGTGGCTGGATCCCCTGCTGATGCTTCCGCTTTCGACTTCTGCGGTCACGCTGGGGTTCGGGTTCCTGGTGGGATTCAGCCGTCCTCCGGCGTTTCTGCAGGTATGGCCATGGCTGGCGGAAGCCATCATGGCCCTGCGCACCTCGCCGCTTCTGGTGGTGATCGCGCACACGCTGATCGCTTATCCCTTCGTGGTGCGCATCCTCCTGCCGGCGATGGAGGGGATGAACCCCCGCTGGCGGGAGGCGGCGATGACCCTGGGGGCTTCCCCCTGGCGGGTCTGGTGGCATGTGGAAGCACCGCTGCTGGGGCGGGCGCTGCTCACGGCCGCCGTCTTCGCTTTCTGTGTCTCCCTGGGGGAATTCGGCGCCACCGCCCTGATCGCCCGGCCCACGATGACCACCATGCCCCTGGCCATCGCCCGCTTCCTGAGCCAGCCGGGCGAGCTGAACCTGGGCCAGGCGATGGCCATGAGCACGCTGTTGCTCCTCCTCACCTTCTTCGGTATTCTTCTCATCGAGCGCTTTCGTTATCGTGGCATCGGGACGTTTTAGCGCATCGTTCGCTCTGTGACGGATACGGTTGGGCCCGAATGGGGTGGCGGGGTGGCCTCTCCCCTCCGGCTTTCCATCCGTGGCCCGATCCCGGAAGATGGCGTTCCGCGAAAGCGCAGGGGAGGAACTCGGATGCGGCAACGGATGGTCTCGGTCTTCGGCAGCAGCGCCCCGACGTCGGAATCCAGCGATTATCAGATCGCCATGGAGCTCGGCCGCCGGCTGGCCCAGGCCGGTTTCGTGGTAGTGAGCGGCGGATATCGGGGGACGATGGAGGCGGTGAGCCGTGGGGCTAAGGAAGTCGGAGGACGGACCATCGGGGTGACGGTGGATCTGTTCGATCGCTGGGGCCTGAAGGCCAACCCCTACCTCGACGTGGAGATCAAATTCCCCACGCTCTTTCAGCGCCTTCATTATCTGGTCACCGCCGGCGACGCGCTCATCGCCCTTCCCGGCGGCATCGGCACCTTAAGCGAGATGGCGCTGGCCTGGAGCCTTCTGCAGACCGGCGAGATCCCTCCCCGGCCGTTTCTGCTTCTGGGCTCCCGATGGCGACGCCTGCTGGAAGCGTATCTGGACCCGTTTTACATCCGGGAGGAGGATGCGGCGATCCTGCAGCTGGTGGAGACGCCGGAAGAAGCCGTAGCGGCCTTACAGGCCCGGCTGGAACGCCCCCTGGAGATGATCTCCCGCCCGCGGGGTTGAACGGGCGATCCGCATAGCTTCCAGTGTGGAGGAGGCGCCCTTGAAGATCCTCTGTGTGGACATCGGGACTGGAACCCAGGACATTCTGCTCTATGATAGCCGGAGGGAGCTGGAGAACGCCTATCAGCTGATCCTCCCCTCGCCCACGATCCGGGTTGCCCGGGCGATCCGCCAGGCGACCCGGGAGCGGCGGCCCGTTCTTCTCACCGGCGTTACGATGGGGGGAGGCCCATGCCACTGGGCCGTGGAAGACCACCTTCGGGCGGGCCTTCCGGTGTATGCGACGCCTGAGGCGGCACGCACGTTCAACGACGACCTGGACGCAGTGCAGGCCATGGGGGTGCGGATTATCGGGGAGGATGAGGCCGCCCGCATGGATGAGCGAACGGTCCGCCTGGTGCTGCGGGATTTCGATTGGGATGCGTTGCGACAGGCTTTTGAAGCCTTCGATGTCCCCCTGCGACTGGATGGGATCGCGGTGGCGGTCTTCGATCACGGCGCAGCGCCCCCCGGGTATTCCGATCGGAAGTTCCGGTTCGATTACCTCGCCCGGCAGCTTTCCGAGCATCGGGATCTTACCGTTTTCGCCCATCGAGGGGAGGAAATCCCACCCGCCCTGACCCGGCTGCAGGCGGTGGTGCGCACCGTTCGGGAGGTGTTCGATGGGCCGGTGGTGGGGATGGATACCGCTCCCGCGGCCGTCCTGGGGGCCACCCTGGATCCCCGGGTGGCGGCCTGGCGACAGTGCCTCGTCGTCAACGTGGGGAATTTCCATACCCTTGCCTTTCGCCTGCGGGAGGGACAGGTGGAAGGGCTTTTCGAGCACCATACAGGCTTTTTGGATCGGGAAAAGCTGGATCGCCTGCTGGGCCGGCTGGCGGATGGTGCGTTGGGTTTTGAGGAAGTGTTCGAAGATATGGGCCATGGGGCGCTGATGTTTGAGACGGCGCCGATGGAGCCCGAGGGGATAGCGGTCGTTGGACCTCGCCGGGGGCTGTTGCGGGGGTCCCGCCATCCGGTTTACTTCGCGGTCCCCTATGGGGATATGATGCTGGCTGGATGCTTCGGGCTGTTGCGGGCGTTCGCCGCCCTCTACCCGGAGTTCGCCCCGATGATTATCGAATCCCTCCAGGGCTCCCCCCGCCCCGCCCCGTGGGATGTGGAACAGTAGGCTGGATGGGGGACTTTTGGAGTGCGGCGCCTTGGTGCCGCTTTTCCAAAGCGGTGCCGGGGCACCGCACTCCGAGATATAAGCTTTCGGAGTGCGGCGCCTTGGTGCCGCTTTTCCAAAGCGGTGCCGAGGCACCGCACTCCAAGATATGAGCTTTTGGAGTGCGGCGTCTTGGCGCCGCTTTTCTAAAGCGGTGCCGGGGCATCGCCGAGATATAAGCTCTTCTTCGAGATTTGAAAGCGGCTCACGACCTTGAGCTCTACTTCATGGTGCGGCGCCTTGGCGCCGCTCTTCTAAAGCGGTGCCGAGGCACCGCACTCCGAGATTCTCTCCGAGATTCTCCGGGTGCGAGCGGTGGAGGGGTTGAAGATTGACCGGGTCAGCGTCTATGAGCCGATATAAGCTGCCTTTTGGGGTGCGGCGCCTTGGCGCCTCTTCTTTTGGGAGTGCGGCACCTTGGTGCCGCTTTTCTAAAGCGGTGCACCGCACTTCGAGATATAAGCTTTCGGAGTGCGGCACCTTGGTGCCGCTCTTCTCTGAGATTTGAAAGCGGCTCACGACATTGGGCTCCACTTCATGGCTTTTGTGCG
>BEHY01000004.1 GCA_002898735.1 Candidatus Thermoflexus japonica | reverse complement strand
GGCTGGCTGGTCTGGCCGGCCTGAAACCCCATGCGTGCTCCAGTCGAAATCCGGGCAAACGCAGGCAGTCTCCCCCAATACGGCCAACCCCGCGCCTTCGGCTCGTTCACCCGCCCGCACCACAAGCCACGCCCTCCCGGGCCGTTACCGCTACGCCGCATGCCATAACCGCCCAGGGGGTCTCTCGCAAGGTGGGCCATGCCATGGGCCGTCTTCTCGCACGCCCTGCTTTTCGGCCCGGTCCTTTGTGCCTTCCGAAGGGCGGCCCCCTGGAAACCATTGGATCGCTTTCCATCACCCAGGGCAACCGGGCCAACGGCGTTGCTCGCCTCTTTCGCTCGGAATGGCAACGGCCTTCGGCTGCCGGCTAACGTGTGGCTCAGCCGCGCCGAGCGGAGCGAGGCGTCGGCTGCAGCGAGGGGTTAGGCGGGCAAGTGGAGAAGGACAGACGGCCTGACTACAAGCCCTGCCTCAGGCCGTCCCCTGAGGCGATGACCGCTTGCGCGACGGCGCCATATGCTGGGCCCACTACCTCGTGTGGACTCGATGAGGAGAACACGCTCACGCAGATGTATGACGCCTCATAGCCGCGGGTGCTTGCCAGGACTGCTTGGCGATGAGCGCCGGACGCCGCGCCGCCCAACGATCCAGCTCAGCCGCGCCGGGCGAAGCGAGGTTAGGCTTCTGCCCAATGGCGATTACCTCTTTGTTCGCAAGGGGAGAGCACGAATCCGGACACGTCCTTCAGTCACACTTATAATTGCACCGCTCGCCAGAACCTTCGCATGCTCTTCTACTATGTGCTGGAGATACCTATTGACATTTTCAGGACGCATATTTCGCAGACGAAACACGATGACACTGGGAAGCCGGGCGCCACTGACAGCGATGAGCTCCCCAAAGTCCAGGTCATGGGTGAGCAGAATGAAACCCTCCTCTCGCGCTTTGGCCAGGATCGCCGCATCTTCCAGGCGGTCTAACCCCTCTTCATGGAGATGCACCGCCTCATATCCCAGTTCCCGAAGAAAAGCCACCGTTCTCGGTGAGATTCCCATATCTGCCAGAAATCTCATGCTGGGCTCGTCTCCAGGGCATAGATGGTCTCTTCAGCCAGCCAGGCAGCATAACGCAACGCCTGGCGCACGTCTTCTGGCTCCAGATAGGGGTAGGCTTCAACGATTTCTTCAACACTCATTCCATTAGCGATCAGGTTCAGGATCAGAGAGACGGTTATTCGCATACCTCGAATGCAAGCGCGTCCACCCATGACATTCGGGTCAAAGGTGATCCGATCAAACCCTGGTAAAGAGACCATATTTCGCCTCCTGACTGAGGGTCAAAAGTTTCGTTGTGACATTCTGTAATCCGTTACACAAAGCAAGAAACCAAATAAAGCTGCACCAGATACTAACACGATTCCGCTCAAGTCAAAGAAAGTTCCATTAATGAACAGATAACCACTTAATACGATGAACCCCAAACCGGTAATAAACAATACAGAGCCCTACACATGAAGCATGGGTGCCCTCCAGGCTTTCCTAACGACCCAGCTCAGCCGCGCTGAGCGGAGCGAAGCGTCGGCTGCAGCGGGGGTTAGCCGCCACCCCGCTCTTCAAAGCCTTGCCGCTCGCTTCTGGCTTCCGCCCACCGTCATTTCGCCGTCGGCCCACCTGCCCTCGGCTTCGTCGCGAGCTCAGCCGAACGGCTTCGCCGTGACCCTGGCCAGGGCAGCCGAACAGCTTCGCTCGACACGGCCAACCCCGCGCCTTCGGCTCGTTCACCCGCCCGCACCACAAGCCACGCCCTCCCGGGCCGTTACCGCTACGCCGCATGCCATAACCGCCCAGGGGGTCTCTCGCAAGGTGGGCCATGCCATGGGCCGTCTTCTCGCACGCCCTGCTTTTCGGCCCACTCCTTTGTGCATTCCGCAAGGCCTGAACGGGTTGCCGCTCTTTGGTCACCATTGCATCGCTTTCCATCCTCGAACGCAACCCGACCCACGGCGCTGCTCGCTTTTCCTCTCGCGCCCGCCGGGAATTACAACGGCATTCGGACGCTGGTTAACGAGGGCGTCAGCGGCGCGGCGTCGCCGTCCAAGAGCCACCGCTGGCGCATGATGTTGGGCCGAATTTCCGCCCCCGCTGGCGCGCGGCGCAGCCGCGTCCGCTGTACGCGGGGTTAGGCACAAGCGCCGTTCAACTCAGGCCCCAGAACGCCGGCCGACTACCAAGCCGCCCACCCCACGCACCACCGCCGACCAACGGCTCCACGCCCGGCCATCGCGCCGCGCTGCGCGAGGCAAGACCCCCGCCAACCGGCAACCTGCGACCGCGCCTCGCCCAGGCCCGGCCAGGCTGGCTAACGATCGGGGTCAGCCGCATCGCGGAGCGCAGTGGGGCAATGTCGGGGACAACCCGTCGTTGGATGTCACCGCTCTGTTCACTACAGCCCATGCTTTACTGAGGGCGCGAGAGTACGCCCTCGACGATGTCCGTATTCTGTGCGTCGATGATCGACCATACTCCCGAACTGCGAGCGAGCACCATGAGAAGGATTCCGGCGCGTGGGGGAAGTGGCGCGCCCTCGGGAGAGACATGCCCTTCAAGAACCCATCGAGACCTGGCTATGGCAATACTCGCGACAGGAAATCGAGCGGAAACGTCGGTGATGGTCAATCGGCTGTTCTTGAACATCGTGGCGTGTGTGAACTCGTGGGCCTTCTTGATTTCATCCCTGCCTTTCCACCAGAGACCCACGACGTTGACGAACTCCGCATCCGGCGCGAAGAGCTCAGCAAAAGCGTTCATATCATGCCGATTCCAGCATTCAGCGAATGCGTGGACAACTTGCGTTACTTCAGCGACTGTATCGGACATTAGGCTACTCCTTCCCTGTGGAGGAGCGGCACAAGTGGCTACGCCGCCCAACTATTGATTAGACGGAATCCGCAATCTCCGCCTTCCGGGGAGCTTATAAGGAAAGCTTTCTCATGTCAAATTCGTCATCACAACACTCCGCCCGTCCGCAACATCCGCCCAGGCTCCTCGAGCGCGTGCGCGAGGCCCCGCGCCGCAAGCCCGACTCTTACCGCACCGAACAGGCTTACATCGATTGGATCAAACGCTACATCCTTTTCCGCAACTGGAAGCCGGATACGGCATTCGCGCGGTCCAGGAGTTGCTGGGGCACAGGAAGGAGGCGAATCTAATCTCGAACCCTCCTGCGGGCACGGCGCCACTTCGCCCACGCGGAAAGCAGGTGCACCCAGAAAGGGCTCAGACGGCGGGTGGGGCGGGCCTGACGCAGGGCCTGCCGGAAACCGGCTGCGCCCTCAAAGGGCGGAAGGGCCGTCCACGCCCGGCCCAGCTCCCAGAGCGTGTGGGCGTCGCTGCCGGAGAAGCCCGGCTTGCCGAACCGCGCCGCCAGCGCCGCGGCGCAGGCGTTGTCGCCCGGAAACACACAGCGCGCGTTGAAGACCTCCACCGCGTCCACGATGGGCAGCACGGCCTCCGCGATCTTACGACCCACAGCGGAGCCTCGCGCCCGGTCGCAGGGATGGGGAAGCGCCACCACGCCGCCCTGCTCCCGGATCCGATCGATGGTTTCCAGCAGGGGAAGGCCCTTCGGGATCTCCCGCTCAATGAAGTAAGCGAGCACTTCCCCCTCCCGGGTGCGGATCTCCTCGCCCACGATGATCAGATCCGGGGCCCGTTCCTTCAGCCGCAACGCCCCCTCGATGGTGTTGTGATCGGTCACCGCCACGCGGTCCAGGCCTTTCCGACGGCAGGCGGCGAGGAAATCCTCCAGGGAAACCAGGCTGTCCGGAGAGCAAGCCGTGTGGGCGTGCAGCTCAACCCGCCACATGGGGCGTCTCCCGGCACCGGGCCTCCATGAGGGCCAGCACCCGCCGGAACACTTCCTCGATATCCATCGCCGTGGTGTCCAGGACCACGGCGTCAGGGGCGGGGCGCAGCGGCGCGACCTCCCGCCCCTGATCCAGGGCGTCTCGCTGCCGCATGGCCTCCAGGACCTCCTCGAAGGATACGGCTTCCCCACGGTCCTGCAGCTCCCGATAACGACGCCACGCCCGGGTCTCCAGATCGGCGTCCAGATAAAGCTTGAAATCGGCCTCGGGAAGGACCACCGTTCCGATATCCCGCCCGACCATCACCACCTGGCCTCGCAGCCCGATCTGGCGCTGACGCTGGGTGAGGGCGCGACGGACGCCTGGATAAGCCGATACCTGGGAGACCGCGGCGTCCACCTCCGGGCTCCGCAGCGCCCAGGTGATATCCTCCCCGTCCACCAGGACCGTATACGGGCGGCCATCGTCCACGGTGGGAGGCCGAATGTCCAGATCCAGCGCCTCGGCCAGCCGGGTCAGGGCCTCTTCGTCCGTCACCGGGATGCCCCGTTGCAGGGCGGCCCAGGTGACCGCCCGATACATGACCCCCGTATCGATATACGCATACCCCAGATAGGCAGCGAGACGCTGGGCCAGCGTGCTCTTCCCCGAGGCCGCCGGCCCATCGATGGCGATGCGTAATGGTCGCCCCATCGCGAAGGATGCTCCTCCGGGATGATCCAGCGGGTGATTCTGCTTTAATTCTATTGCTCAGAAACGATTCGGGGCAGGGACCTTTGCCCCTGCCCCGAATTCCCCGAAATCCGGAACGATCAGCCGCCCGGAGCGCTCCCCTCGGCGGGCCCCGCTTCGCCCTCCTCCGGGGCTTTCCGGCGGCGGGGAGCCTTCGGAAGCAACGACTGGACCACGTGCAGGGGATTCCCATCCGGATCATAGAACGTCCCCAGCACCATCACGCCCGGGATCTCGACCAGCTCCCCGGTTCGGACCCCCTGGCGCTTCAGGCGGTTGAGGACGCGTCGGGCGTTGCGCACTTCGAACAGGGCGCCGCCCCCCGCGTTTCCCGCCGCCCCTTCCGGGCTCTGGTGCAGCAGGATCCGTGGTCCACGGGGCGGGCCAAATTCCACCCATCGTCCCTCCGGGTCCTCCCCCCGCATCGGCAGGCCCAGGGTTTCCCCGTAGAAGGCTTTGGCCCGCGCCAGATCCTGCACCCGATACAGGACCCCCTGAACTTTGCGCACCACTGGCATCCTGACCTCCTCCGTGCTCCAGGTTACCTCCATTATAGCAGCATTGGTCGGTTCTAAAGAGCCCCCCAGATCCCCTTTGACAACCCGCTGGCTCCCCAGAGCCTTTGGGGAAATCGGCTATGATTAACCCGGATCCCCATCACCGGCGAGGAGGCGAGCCCATGGCTTATCAGGATCTTCGGGATTTCCTCAACCGTCTGGAGCAGGCTGGAGAATTGATCCGCATCCGCGCCCCGGTCTCCGCCGAGCTCGAGATCACCGAGATCGCCGATCGGGTGATGAAGGGTCCACCGGCCCGCAACAAGGCGCTCCTCTTCGAAAATGTCGATGGCAAAGGGATCCCCGTCGCCATCAACCTGTTCGGGACCCGCCGGCGCATGGCCTGGGCGCTGGGGGTGGAAGACCTGGAGGAGCTCCGAAAGCGGCTGGAGACGTTGTTGCGCCCGGAGCTCCCCCAGAGCCTGGGGGAAGCCTTTGAGCGCCTGGGCCAGGTGCTGGGGACGCTGCGGAGCATCGGGCTGGGCCCCCGGCGGGTCTCCCGGGCGCCCTGTCAGGAGGTGGTGGAAACCGAGCGCCCATCCCTCGATCGCCTGCCCATCCTGAAATGCTGGCCCAACGATGCAGGCCGCTACATTACCCTGGGCCAGGTGATCACCCGCGATCCCCGCACCGGCAAGCGCAACGTGGGGCTGTATCGCCTCCAGGTCCACGATGAACGCACCCTGGGGGTCCACTGGCAGATCCATAAGGGCGGCGCGGAACATGAACGGGCCGCCCGGGAAGCGGGGGTCGAACGGATCCCCATCGCCGTGGCCCTGGGAGGGGATCCCGCCTGCATCTGGGCGGCGAGCGCACCGCTTCCCCCGGATATCGACGAGTATCTGCTCGCCGGATGGCTTCGGGGGCGACCCGTGGAGATGGTCCCCTGCATCACCCAACCCCTCGAAGTTCCCGCCCACGCGGAAATAGTCATTGAAGGCTACATCGACCCCCGGGAGCAGCGTATGGAGGGCCCATTCGGCGATCACACCGGCTATTACACGCCGCCGGAGCCTTTCCCGGTGATGCACATCACAGCGATCACCCACCGGCGGGATCCCATCTATCCCACCACGATCGTCGGCCGCCCGCCGATGGAGGACTACTGGATGGGCAAAGCCACGGAGCGGCTGTTCCTGCCGCTGATCCGCCTGTTCCTCCCCGAGGTGATCGATTACAACATGCCTGCCGAAGGCGTTTTCCATAATCTGGTGATCGTCCGCATCCGCAAACGCTTCCCGGGCCACGCCCGCAAGGTGATCTTCGGATTGTGGGGCCTGGGGCTGCTGAGCCTGGCCAAATGCATCGTGGTCGTGGATGACTGGGTGGATGTCCACAACCTGTCCGAGGTGGCATGGCAGGTGCTGGGGAATGTGGACTGGAAGCGGGATGTGGTGATAGTGGAAGGGCCGGTGGATCATCTGGATCACGCCGCGCCCTTGCGGGCATATGGAGGCAAGATCGGCATCGACGCCACCGCCAAGGGACCGGGGGAGGGACATCCCCGGGGCTGGCCGGAGCGCATCGAGATGAGCCCGGAGATCCAGGCGCTGGTGGATCGACGGTGGAAGGAGTATGGGCTGGGGGAATGAGCGGCTCCATCCATGCCCTTGCGGCGCGGAAGAGCGCCCGGCACAGGCCCGGCCGGGCATGAAAAACCGCGGGGGCGGCGCGCTGGAGCACACCGCCCCCGCCGGGTTCCCTCCCTGGAAGCGCCTTATCCTTCCACGATCAGCGCGGGAGGCGGGGTCAGCTCCTCGATCCCCTTCGGGCGGAAGACCAGCTGATCCCCCTCCAGGTCGATGATCACCGTATCCCCGGGTCCGAACCTCCCGGCCAGCATCCCCTCAGAGAGGGCGTCCTCCACCAGGTTCTGGATCACCCGGCGCAACGGCCGCGCGCCGTATTCGGGGTCGTAGCCCTTATCGGCCAGGAAGGCCTTGGCGGCCGGCGTGGCCTCGATGCTCAGACGGTGCTCCTTGAGGCGGGCGGCCACCTTGCCCAGCTCCAGGTCCACGATCTTCAGGATGTCCTCCCGGCTCAGGGGCCGGAAGACCACCACCTGATCCACCCGGTTGAGGAACTCGGGCCGGAAGACCTTGCGCAGCTCATTGAGGAGCTTCTCCCGCATCTCCCGGTAGCGCCGCTCCAGGTCCACTTCCTCCTGCTTCTGGGTGGGGAAGCCCAGGTGGGCCTTGCGGATGGTCTCCGCGCCGATGTTGGACGTCATGATGATGATGGTGTTGCGGAAGTCCACCTTGCGGCCCCGGGCGTCCGTCAGCCGGCCTTCCTCCATGATCTGGAGGAGCATGTTGAACACATCGGGGTGGGCCTTCTCGATCTCGTCGAAGACCACGATGCAATAGGGCCGCCGGCGCACATACTCGGTGAGCTGGCCGGCGTCCTCGTAGCCGACGTAGCCTGGGGGCGCCCCCACCAGTCGGGAGACGTTGTGCCGCTCCATGAACTCCGACATGTCCAGCTGGAGCAGCGCGTCCTCGGAGCCGAAGAGGAATTCCGCCAGGGCCTTGGTGAGCTCCGTCTTCCCCACCCCGGTCGGCCCGAGGAAGATGAAGGAGCCGATGGGTCGTCGGGGATCCTTGAGGCCGGCGCGGGCCCGTCGCACCGCCCGGGAGATCACGCTGATGGCTTCGTCCTGCCCCACGATGCGCTTCTTGAGCTCCTCTTCCATCTGGAGCAGGCGCTGGGACTCATCCCCGGCGATGCGGCTGACCGGGATGCCCGTCCACATGGAGACCACCTCGGCGATGTCCTCGGCCGTGACCTTCGGCCCCTCGTCGATCTCGTTGCGCATCCGCAACTGCTGGAGCTGGGCCTGAAGCTCCTCCTCCCGGGCCTTGAGATCGGCCACATCTTCATAGCGGCGTTCGGCCAGGGCCTCCTCCCGCTCGCGCTGCACCGTGCGCAGCTCGGTGTATACCTTCTGGAGGCTCGGCCAGCGGGAGGCCTTATACATCCGCACCCGGGCCGCCGCCTCATCGATCAGATCGATGGCCTTGTCCGGGAGATAGCGTTCAGGGATGTAGCGCGCGGAGAGCCGGGCGGCCGCCTCGATCGCCTCGTCCGTGATGGTTAACTTGTGGTGCTCCTCGTAGCGATGGCGGATGCCCCGCAGGATCTCGATGGTTTCCTCGATCGTGGGCTCCTCGACCACCACCGGCTGAAACCGGCGCTCCAGCGCCGCGTCACTCTCGATGTATTTGCGATACTCATCGAACGTTGTGGCGCCAATGCACTGGATCTCCCCCCGGGCGAGGGCCGGCTTCAGGATGTTGGCGGCGTCCACCGCGCTGCCGGCCGCCCCAGCGCCCACCAGCATATGCATCTCGTCGATGAACAGGATGCAGTCGGCGCTCTTGAGCTCCTCCAGCACCCGCTTCAGCCGCTCCTCAAACTGACCCCGATACATGGTCCCCGCCACCAGGGAGGCCACATCCAGCTGCAGGACCCGCTTGCTGAGGAGCGGCTCGGGGACCTCACCGGCCACGATGCGCTGGGCCAGCCCCTCCACGATGGCGGTCTTGCCCACCCCGGGCTCCCCGATCAGCGCCGGGTTGTTCTTGGTCCGGCGGGAGAGGATCTGGATCACCCGCTCGATCTCCTGTTCCCGTCCGATGACGGGGTCCAGCTTCCCTTCCTCGGCCAGAGCGGTCAGATCGATGGCCAGCTGATCGAGCAGGGGCGTCTTCGGACGCTCCCGCCGGGGCCGGGCGGCTGCGGTCGTCTCCTGGATCGCCCGATTGGTCTCCCGCCGGATCTGCTCCAGGGACAGCCCCAGGCTCTTGAGGATATCCACCGCCATCCCGTCGCCCAGGCGGACCAGCCCGAGGAGGAGATGCTCGGTGCCGATGTAATGATGCCCCATGCGCCGGGCCTCATCGACGGCCAGCTCGATCACCCGACGGATCCGGGGCGTCAGATCGGGCTTGCTATGGGGGGTGCGGCGGCCAGGCCCCGACATCCGGAGGACCATTTCCTCCACTTTCTGCGGGGTGACCCCCAGGCGTCGAAGCACCTGGCCGGCGATGCCGTTCTCTTCCTTGACGAGGCCCAGGAGCAGGTGTTCAGTGCCGATATACGTGTGGTTCAGGCGTTCGGCTTCCTCCTGAGCCAACGCCAGCACCCGCCTGGCCCGCTGGGTAAACCGATCCAGCTTGCTGGACACAGCGTCCTCCTTCAAACCGACTGCAGGGGTTTCCAGGAGCGAACGCGCAGCCGGTTCTATGGTTAGTATAACACGTCGCCCCTTTTTCGGTCAGTTTCGGGATCCCACCGTTGCTCCGAAGCGCGATCGGGCGGATGCAGCCGGGCCCGAATTCCAAACCGGGTTGGGATATAGAAAGCGGGGCGCTGAAGACGCCCCGCTCATCTCTTCCAGAAAGGGAGACGGACACGCCCTCGGCACGCCCACCTCCCCGGCCTGATCTCATCGCTCAGGATGCCTCAGAGGGTTCCTCCAGGCTCTCCCCCTCCCCAGTTTGAAGGCGGGCCCGGGCCATCTCCCAATCCAGCATCGCATATTCGGGGGAAGCCACGCGGCGCAGACTCAGGGCCAGCCGCCGGCTCTCCCGATCGATCCGGATCAGGCGCACCACCAGCTCCTCCCCTTCTCGAACCACCTCTTTGGGATGATGAACCCGATGTTCGGCCAGCTCGGAGATATGGATCAGGCCCTCCACCCCGGGGAACTCCTTCAGCGCCGCAAAGGCCCCGAAGTTGGTCAGCCGGGTGATCACCGCCTCAACCAGCTGCCCTTCCCGGAGCTGGGCCACCGCCTGCTGCCAGGGGTCCGGCTCCACCCGTTTGCGGCTCAGGGCGATGCGCTTGCGCTCCCGATCCACATTAATGACTTCCACCTCGACCTCCTGGCCCACGGAGAGGACCTCGCGGGGGTGGCTCACCCGACGCCAGGAGAGCTCGCTGATGTGGATCAGGCCGTCTGCGCCGCCCAGATCGACGAACGCCCCGAAGTCCGTCAGGCTGATCACGCGTCCCTTCACGCGCATCCCCGGTTCGAGACGGGCGAGCAGCTCTTCCTTCTGACGACGACGGAGCTCCTGCTGCGCTTCCCGTTCGGAGAGAATCAACCGGTTGGCCTCCGGATCCACCTCGATGATCCGGGCGTGGATCTTCTGCCCCACCCGGCGCTTCAGCCGTTGCTCCACAGGCAGCTTTTCCTCCCCAGCCTCCTGGGGAACCACCTGGGAAGCGGGGATGAAGCCGCGAAGCCGGCCCACTTTCACCACCAGCCCGCCCTTGTTATAACCGTTGACCGTGAGCTCCAGGATCTCCCTCTCCTGCATCAGCCGGCGGGCCTGCTGCCAGTCTTCCTCCATAAGCGCCCGCTGGAGGGAGAGGAGGATGTTCCCGCTGCGATCCTCGGGGTTCACCACCTGAACCTGGATCACATCCCCCTCTCGCAGGACCTCCCGGATCTCCCTGGGCATCCGCTCCAGCTCCCGGCCTGTGATCACCCCCTCCGCTTTCATCCCGATATCCACCAGGATCTCCGTCGGGGTGATCCGAACGATCGTCCCCTGCACGATATCTCCCCGCCGAAGGGAAGAGGGGGACATCTCCAGCCATTCGCCCATCTCGGCCATGGCGCTGGTGTCTTCAGGGCGATCCTGCCGGATCTCTTCGTTCATCGCCGAGCATACTCCTGAGCGCAGGTTCGAGTCCTTCGACGACGGACGGCCGCTCCGGTCCCCCGTGAAGGGCTTTCCCCAATTATAGTCAGTCCGGTGGGATTCCGCAAAGGTCGCCTAAGACCAGCGCAGGGAGACATCGCCCGCCAGGAAATATTCCCGACGCCCGTCGGGAAGGCGCAGCCAGAGTCCGCCCTCGGCGCTTACGGACTCGGCAACACCTTCCCAGACCCCCCCGGCCGCATGGATGCGGACCGGCTGGCCCAGCATGATCAGGCGCGCCGCCCAGCGTTCCAACATACTGGCCCCCCTATCCCATTCGATATACAGGCGGGCGAAGGCCCGCAACAGGCTCTCCAGCACCATCAGCCGGGGGACCGCATGCCCAACGGTCTCGCGGATGCTGCCCAGGATCTCCGCGAGTTCAGGGGGCGCCGCCTCGAGGGGGGTATTCACATTCACCCCGATCCCAACCACCGCGAAGGCGGGGGGGACCGATTCCACCAGGATCCCGCCCGCTTTCCGCCAGGCTGACGCCGGCGTCGTCCGGCTCCGATCCGGAGGGATCATGATGTCGTTGGGCCATTTCAGGCCCGCCGGGCAGCCGACGGCCTCTATGCTTTCCACCGCGGCCAGCCCCGCGATCATCGTCAGCTGCGGCCAGTCCTCAGGCGGGCGGCGGGGGCGCACCAGGATCGAAACAGCCAGCGCCATCCCGGGCGGGGTCCACCAGGAACGCCCGGCCCGCCCCCGCCCGGCCCGCTGGGCATCGGCCAGCACCACCACGCCCTCCGGAGCTCCCATCTCCCCCAGATCCCGGGCGATGTCATTGGTGGACCCCACCTCTTCATAGAGATGAAGATCGCGGATCCATGGAATCCTCTCCGCCATCTGAAGCACTTCCCCAGGATCCCAGCCCATCGCGCTCCTTTCTCCGCAGGAATCTTTGGGGCCGGGGGAGGCCTTCAGCGCCCTGCACGGCCCCCATGACCGATCAGGGGGCGCGGAATCCAGACGGGCCACCGCATGCATCCCCCTTCCGGATCCAGATGGAGGCCGCTTCATCCTGATACACCCGCTCCCAGCGCGGCGACCGTGCGACGGCCTCCACGAGGGCTGGTTGCTCCATTGGGCTTAACATCAGCAGACACACCCCGTAACGAGCCAGCCGGTCCTCCCAGCCTGGGGCCGCCGCGCTGATCGCCAGGTAATCCTGCCAGATCGCCATCGGATACAGCTCCAGCCGGGTGTCCACGAACACCGGATAATCCGGGTGGGCCGCCCAGATCAGATAGCTGCCGAACGAGAGCGCATGGAACAGCGGCCCCGGCGGTCGTTCCCGAAGCAGGAACGCTGTCGCCGCGACCGGTGTCTCCATCGAGATCAGTCCGGCCTTGGCGGGGGATACAGGCCACCATGCCTTGAACCAGGGGAGCGCCGCGAGGGCCATCCCGCCCAGCAGCCCCAGGAACAATCCGTTCAGGAGCGGGATTCCTGTCCGTCCTGGCCGCTCCGGCCAGAGAACCTGGATGCGCGCCGCCAGGATCGGAGCGGCCACCATCCCGAACCACACCACCCCCCGGGAGGTCTGGAACCCCAGCAGGGCGAACGCCCCTGCGATCAGAAGATGATGCGGCGGAAGGCGCCGCGGGGGGATCACGAGCAGCAACCCCATCAGCATCACCGCCGCGTAAAACAGCAACCCGTGGCGGTCCAGGCCCGGCGGGGCCCACTCCGGGACCATGGTCCGGATCACCGGGTTGCGGGCCATCCGCATCAAATAGGCATACACGCCGAACCCCCGCGGGTTCAGCCCCGTGGCCAGCGCCGTCAGCCCGAAGGTCTGAAGGAAACGGCGCACGGGTATCCCGCGTTCCCCCCGGATCCAGCCCTCGAGCGCTTTCCCCACCAGCGTCAGCCCGACCAGCAGCAGCCCGAGGGGGAAAGATCCGTGGGTGTTGACCCAGAGGGCCATGCCCAGGGGGAAGATCCAGAGCCAGCGGGGCGAGCGCTCCAGCCCGGCGAGCCCGCGCAGGAACAGCGCGCCGGCGAGGAAGGCGAAGGCCTGGGGCCGCACATTCCAGTCGTCGAGCCCCAGGGCGGCGGCAACCAGGATCCCCAGCGCAGCGGCCCGCGGCCCGCTGGCCTCCCACGCCGTCCACAGGATCAACCCGTAGGCGGACGTGAGGAGCAGGCTGTGAGCAAACACGATCAGCGCCGGGCCGCCCAGGGTGTAGAGCCCATACATCAGCGCATCGGCCAGCCAGAACATCGCGTAGGATGGATACGGCGCGCCGAACCGGGTATAAGAAAAGGTGTCCACCGTGGGGATACGGCCCGTCCGAAGGATCTCACGCCCGACAGCCAGGTGCCACCAGAAATCGTGGGGGCGGATCGGATGGGTGCTGACGAACATGAAGATCCCCACCAGCGCTGTGAGAGCCAGCAGGTGGGCAGGTGTGATGGAACGCCAGAACCCGGGGCTGCGAACAGGCATCCGCATCGCCTCCACGCACCGCATCCAGCGTGAGGGGTGGTTCACACGGGATCCCACGAAATCCCAACCGGAGGATAAGGGGATGATCCGCTTATATCGGTCCTCCGGATCCCTGCCTGACGGAAGTATAATCGATATAGATCCCAAAGTGGGAGCGGTTGGTTGAAGCGTCGGAAAGATTCGCTGGAAGTGCAACCGTCTGGAAATCCATCCGCCGAGCCCGGAAGGCCGGAGCGCCCCATTTCCCCCCATGGGCGACCGGAGGAGCAGGCCATTGAGATGGCCCTCCGGCCCCAGCGGTTGGAGGAATTCATCGGCCAGGATCGGGTGAAGGAGAACCTGCGGATCCTGATCGAGGCCGCGCGGGCCCGCGGCGAGCCCCTGGACCACCTGCTTTTCTACGGTCCCCCCGGCCTGGGCAAGACGACCCTGGCCATCGTCATCGCCAACGAGATGGGGGTCCCCATCCGGATCACCTCCGGCCCCGCGATCGAGCGGGCGGGGGATCTGGCGGCCATCCTCACCAACCTGCGGGCCGGCGAGATCCTGTTCATCGATGAGATCCACCGCCTCCCCCGCACGGTGGAGGAGGTCCTCTACCCGGCGATGGAGGACTTCGCCCTGGATATCGTCATCGGGAAAGGGCCCGCCGCCCGCAGCATCCGTCTGAGCCTTCCCCGGTTCACGGTGATCGGCGCCACCACCCGCCTGGCCCTTCTCACAGCCCCCCTCCGCGCCCGCTTCGGGGCCATCTTCCGCCTGGATTTCTACGACCTGGAGGCGATGGAAACCATTGTCCGCCGCGCCGCCCGGGTGCTGGGGGTGGAGATCGAGGAGGAAGGCGTGCGGGAGATCGCCCGCCGGGCCCGGGGCACGCCCCGTGTGGCCGTTCGCCTGCTCCGCCGCGTCCGGGACTACGCCCAGGTTCGAGCCGACGGGGTGATCACGGCCGCCGTGGCCGCCGAGGCGCTCCAGCTGATGGACGTGGATCCCCTGGGGCTGGATGAGCTGGACCGGCGGCTGATGCGCACCCTCGCGGAGAAATTCGGCGGCGGGCCGGTGGGGCTGGAGACGCTGGCAGCCGCCCTCTCGGAGGAGCCGGATACGATCATGGATGTGGTGGAACCGTATCTGCTGCAGCTGGGCTTCCTCGACCGCACCCCGCGCGGCCGGGTGCTCACCCGCCGCGCCTATGAGCACCTGGGCCTTCCCTACCCGGGCGAGGCCGCACAACCTCCCCTTCCCCTGGAGTCGATCTGATGGGCCGGGTGATGGCGCTGGATCTGGGGGAAAAGCGCATCGGCGTGGCCATCAGCGATTCGACCCTTACGATCGCCCGTCCGCTGAGGATCCTGACCCGAACATCCCGGAAGGCCCTGATCGAAGCCCTTCTTCGCCTGATCGCGGAATACGAGGTCGAGCGGATCGTGGTGGGTTTCCCGCGCAGCCTTTCCGGCGAGGAGGGCCCTCAGGCCCGCTGGGTTCGCCGGGAAGCGGAGGCCCTGGCGCGAAGCCTCCCGGTTCCCATCGTTCTGTGGGATGAACGTCTTTCCACGGTGGCCGCGGAAACTTACCGGGCCATGCGCGGGCAACGTCGCCGCGAACCTATCGATGCGGAGGCGGCCGCCGTGATCCTTCAGGATTACCTGGAGGCCCAGCGGGCGCGCTGAGGGGATGGCCCCTCTCGAGCCAGCATCAGAATAGAGAAAATCGCAGGCTGTTTCAGAGCTCAAAGGAGACTTTCACAGAACCCGGGGACGACTCATGGCTCGCAAACGCTCACGCCGTTCGACCTGGCGCTGGCTTGTGGCGATCGGCGCCGTCGTCTTCTTCTGCGGGGCCATCGGCGCGGCCCTCCTCCCCCGCCTGAACCGATCCGCCTCCCCTTCCGGCCCGTCCCTTTCCGGATCGCCGGTGGACTGGGGGTTGGGGCTGTATCTCGTCCTCCGGCGGGGCGACCTGCAGCAGCCGGCGGGCACCGATTCCACCCCGGTGACCTTTGTGATCCACCCTGGCCAGTCCGTGATGGAGGTCGCGGAAGCGCTCCAGGAGGCCGGCCTGATCCGCGATGCGTTCCTGTTCCGGGCCTACGTGCGTTACTACGGGCTGGACCGGGAGATCGAGGCGGGGGAATATACCCTGAACAAAACCATGACCATCCCCCAGATCGCTGAAGCCCTCCGCTCGGGCCGCAGGGCGGAATGGACGGTGCGCATCCGGGAGGGCCTGCGCCTGGAGGAGGTCGCGGAATCCATCGCCGCCCAGACGCATCTTTCCGCCCAGGCCATCCTGGAGGCCGCCCGCGATGGCCTCCGCTGGCGCGCGGACTTCCCCTTCCTGGCGGATCTACCTCCCGGCGCGACGCTGGAGGGGTATCTGTTTCCGGACACTTACCGGCTGGCCCGGGACGCGACGGCGGAGGCGATGATCCGGCGCATGCTGGAGAACTTCGGCCGGAAGGTGACGCCGGAGAAGATCGCCGCCGCCCAGGCGCGGGGGTTCACCCTCCATCAGGTGATCACCCTCGCTTCCATTGTGGAACGGGAGGCCGCGCTCCCGGAGGAGCGGCCGCTGATCGCCAGCGTTTACCTGAACCGTCTGGCGGCCGGGATGAAGCTGGACGCGGACCCGACGGTCCAGTATGCGCTGGGCTATCAGCCGGATCAGCGGACATGGTGGAAGAGCCCCCTCACCCTGGAGGACCTGCAGGTGGATTCCCCCTATAACACCTATCGCTACCCCGGGCTGCCGCCGGGGCCCATCGCCAACCCCGGCCTGGCCTCCATCGAAGCGGTGCTGAACCCGGCGGAGACCGAGTATTTCTACTTCATGGCCGACTGCATCAAAAAGGACGGCAGCCACTGGTTCGCTCGCACCCAGGAGGAGCACCTGAGGAATTTCCAGCGCTGCCCGTAGAACTTCCCGGACCCTGAAAGCCTCCAGGATTAAATTAACCCTCGCCGCATCGCGAACTGAATCAGTTCCGCCCGATTCTTCAGACCCAGCTTGCGCATCAGGTTGGTTCGATGGAAATCCACCGTCTTCACGCTGATAAACAGCGTCTGGGCGATCTCCTGATAGCTCTTCCCCTGCGCCAGCAGGATCAGGATCTCCCGTTCCCGTTCTGTCAGAGTATCCAGCGGGTCCGCTGATCCCTCCGTGGAGCGCCGGACCTCTTCCACCAGCAGCTCTGCCAGTCGGGGATCCACATACGTCTCGCCGGCGTAGACAGCCCGGATCGCCCGGATCAGCGTATCATCGGGCGCCCGCTTGAGCACGTATCCCGCCGCGCCTGCCCGGAGAGCAGGCAACACATATTCCCGGTTTTCGTGCTGGCTGAGAACCAGAACCCGTGTTTGAGGGGCAATCCGGCAGATCTCATGGGTAGCTGCCAGGCCATCCATGCCCGGCATGGCCAGATCCATCAGGACTACATCGGGCTGCAGGCGGCGCACCTGAAGGATCGCCTCATAGCCATCCGCTGCCTCCCCCACCACTTCGAAGTCCGGATGAAGCTGAAGTAAAGCCCGGATGCCTGCCCGCACAATGGCATGATCATCCGCAATCAGGATTCGGATTCCCATCCTTCCACCCCCCATGGCAAATGGACGCACAATCGGGTCCCCTGGCCGGGCGCGCTTTCGATCGTGAGCCTCCCGCCCAACAGGGCTGCTCGCTCCTGCATCCCCAGCAATCCCCATCCACGGCGGAGTCCTTTCTCCGCCTGCATATCCGACCATCGGAAACCCACCCCGTTATCCGCGATCTCCATTCCAGCCCATCCGCCTTCAACCCACAGGCGGATCCTCACCTCTGTCGCCTCCGCGTGCTTGCAGATGTTCGTGATCGCCTCCTGACCGATGCGAAACAGCGCGGTCTCGATCTCAGGGGAGAACCGCGGAAGAGCATCCGGGATCTCGAAAACCACCCGGATCCCTCGCGATTCCAGGCGCTCGCGCGCATACCATTTCAGAGCCTGCACCAGACCCAGGTCATCCAGCAGGGTCGGACGAAGATCGTAAATGATATCCTGGAGCTCCTTGATGGCGTCGCTTGTGGAAACCTTCAGGCGATCCAGAAGTCGGGGGACCTCCTCCGGGGCCTGGGTGAGGGCCACGCTGATGGCGTTCAGACCGAAGACCAGGGCGCTCATGGACTGGCCGATTCCATCGTGGAGCTCCCGGGCGATCCGGAGACGCTCTTCCTCCTGGGCCCGCATCAGGCGAGCCAGCAACTCTCCGCGGATCTGCTCCTTCCGGCGCAGCTCTTCCCAAAGGCGGGCGTTCTCCAGCGCTATCCCAATTTGCTGAGCGATGGTCATCAGCAAGGTCATCTCCGCCTGATCAAAGACCCGAGGGCTCTCCGACGCCACAGCCAGAACGCCCTGGATTCGTCCCTGAACCGGGATGGGCACCGCCGCATGGCAGGTGAGGGGAAGCTCCAGAGCGGAGCGTATGCGCCGCACAGCGCATCGGGATTCTACGGAGCCCACGATGACCGGCTGCCCATCGATGAGGACCTGCCCGCACCGGCACTCGGGGAAGTTGAACAGCTTCTCGACCTCCTGGGCTTCCCCCGGAATCAGGCCATGCGAGGCCGCCAGCCGGGGCAATCCCGAGTTCTCCATGATGAAGATCCAACCGACCTGGAGGTCCAGGGCATTCAGAGCCTGACGCAAAGCCCGTTCCAGCAGGCGCGACGAAGGCATCGGCTCGCTCACGGCCGAAGCGATAGCGTTTAACGCCATGAGCTCACGGTTGCGGCGCCGAAGTTCCTCCTCTCGGGCCTTACGCTCGGTGATGTCCCGAACGAACCAGGCCAGCATCCATCGCCCCTGATAGCTAATCCGAGCCCCTGTAGTCTCCAGGACATGCGGCCGCCCATCCCGATCGATCACCCGAAGCTCCACCGGCTGTGCCACTCGATCCTTACGGATCGCCGCCCATAAGCGATGGGCATCCTCCAGAGCATCCGGTGGGAGGACACTGGCCACATTCAACCCGATCAGATCCCCGGGTTCAAACCCCAGCAGGCGGGCAAAGGCCTCGTTCACAAACACCAGCTTTCCTTCCTCTTCTCCCTCCTCCCCGATCAGGGCGATCCCTTCGCCTACAGTGCTGGCCGCCTTCAACAGATCGCGATAGCCGGCCTCCGATTCCCGGAGTTGGCGGATCACCCGCTGGATCTCGTCAGCCATCTGATTGAAAGCCTGCGCGAGATCGCCGATCTCCCCTCCTGGAGGCAGATGGACCCGCTCGTCGAGATAACCCTGGCCCAGGCGTTGAGCCCGGCGGGTCAGCTCAACCAGTGGGTAAACCGCTACCTGCCCAAACCCATATGCGACCCCCGCGGCGATCAGACAGCCGATCAGGGTGAGCCCGATGATGAACCGCGCCACCTGCCCCTGCAGCGCCTCTATGCGCGCCTGGCTGACCCCGATATGCACCTCCGCAGGAATCCCATCCAGCGGCCGATAGGCGAAATCCCGCACCCGCCCCAGCTCCGTCTGTAACAGCACCCCATCCCCGGGCAGGTCCCCAGAAGCCGGGATGAGTCGAAGCAGATCCCGGGGGAACCCATTCGGAAACGTGTGAACCAGCGGCATATGAGGGGCGACGGCGAAGGCATAGACCACATCGCCGTTCTCCTGAACGATAGCACTGAGAAGCTCCTGGACCGTCGCCAGATCCCCCTCAGCCAGGGCGTTGGCCAGGTTTTCCCCCAGGGCCAGGGTCAGAGACCGACCGGATCGGATGAGCTCCGCGCGCAGTGCGCGGGCCAGCAGCAGATGAACAGCCACGGCCGTAATCAGACCGGCCGCGACCACGATCACGACCAGCGCCAGGATCAGGCGCGTGGTCAGGCGCCTGGGCAACCACCGATCCAGCCAGAACCAGAAACGAGGCATCTCAGGGCCCCAGCAAACCGATTTCCCGAGCAATTTGATATAACGCTTGATATTCCTCATCCCGCGCCACGACGAACCCGCGCGGCATCTCAGAGCGCTCCCAGTGATACAGCACGCCGGCATCCCGACCGACTGGGTCCAGAGCCAACAGGGCTTCCCGCACGATCTCCACAGTCCTGGAAGGCACCTCGGGCGCTACGATGATCCCGCTGGAGGGGTAGGGGTCGGACATGGCCAGGATCCGAATCAGCCCGCGACGGGCAAGGGTCAGGGCCAAGGTATCCTGAAGCCCCCCGGCATCATAACGGCCACTGATCACCGCGTTTGCTGTGGAAGCATGGGAATCGTGGAATGCATAGAAGCGAAGGTCCCGCAGCGAAATCCCTGCCTGCTGGAGCATCAAACGAGGGATCAGGTGACCCTGGGTGGAATTCGGAGCGCCGAAAGCGAACGATCGCCCCCGGAGCTCCCTCAGGTCACGGATGGGGCTGTTCACCGAAACCACGATCGCCGCCCGGTAGGTGTCCTGACCTTCCAGGTTGCGGCCTCGCACGATAATCCGCGCCCCACAGCGATGAGAGGCCTGAAGATAGGTCACGGTGCCGACGATCCCGAAGTGCACCTTTCCATCACAGATCTCATCGGCCACACTCACGCCCCGGGGAACGATGTGCAAGCGGAAGCGCAGACCAGTCCGAGCCTCCAGATAGCGGAGCAGCGAAGCGTTGATCCGGATGTCCTCCTTGGGCTCCAGGCGTCGGTCGAATCCGAACACCCACGCGCCATCCTCTTTGAGGGGAATCCGCAGCTCTTCCGAAGCCACCAGGTTTTCGGAGAGGCGGACGGAGATCATCGGCTCTCCCTGACAGGCCAGCAGCAGAAGGAGCCCCCATAAAACCAGGATAGGCCGGATCCGGGCGAACACAGGCACCTCCGGAGTTATGGTTCCCCAGCACCTCTGGCCCCTTCCAGACCTGCTCCCCCGTGGTCTGAGAAACAGAGAGAGCCATCCCTTCGAGGGATTGAGCCAGGCACCGAGGGTGCCCTCCTCTGCCGTTCCCCCTGCCCAAGAACCCATGTCGTAACTCTATTTTTATTATGACCCGAGCTCCTGCCCTCTGCCAGGAAGACCATTGTAATTGGTGGGAAGACCCATGAAGCCCCCATCTTCCAATCGGATTCCTCGGTATAAGCCCTCCTGGCTCTCATGGGCTGCCAGGCAACGGGAAAGCGCAGGTTCCAGATCGCCGATGGGGACGGTTCGGATGACAGCCGGGCAGCGGACCATGGTGTTCCCCAGGTCTCGAGCCAGGAAATTTCCCAGGTCCATAATCCGGCAGATTCCCAGGACTCAGGCGGCAATGCTTCTCCTATGCTGATAACCAGGAAGCCCTGACCGAGGAGCATCCGCAATGGCCCAGGAAACCCAAACCCGGATACGAGCTCTGGCGACCCGACGGGCATTTCTGACGCGATTCGCCAGTGGGATTTTCGCCTCCCTGATCGTCCCGGCCGTCGCCTCCGGTGTTCTGGATCAGGTCGAGGCGGCTCCCCAGGAGGGCGCCGGGCCAGCCCCTATGCCCGAGCTCCCTGAGGGGATGAATGGACAGCATCCGATCGAGCGCATGCTTCAAGACCTGCAGCGGGCATTGCAGAAACCGGTAGATCAGCGGCGCTGGGCGATGGTCATCGATCTGCGCAAATGCGTGGGATGTTACGCCTGCACGGTTGCCTGTATCGCTGAGAACAAACTGCCTCCCGGGATCGCCTATCGCCCGGTGATCACCGAGACGCGGGGGACATACCCGAATGTCTCCCGCCGTTTCATCCCGCGGCCATGCATGCAATGTGAGAACCCGCCATGCGTCCCCGTGTGCCCGGTCCGGGCGACCTGGAAACGGCCGGATGGCATCGTGGTGATCAACTACGATCAGTGCATCGGGTGCCGTTATTGCATCACTGCGTGTCCCTATGCCGCCCGATCTTTTGACTCCGGCTATTTCTACAGTGACTTCGAGGGCGGCCTCCCCCAGCCTTACGAATCGCTCCCGTCCCCAGAGTATGGGGAGAACCGCGTGCGCCGCAAGGACACCTCGCCGGTTGGGAACGTACGCAAATGTCACTTCTGCCTCCACCGTATTGAGCGTGGGCAATTGCCTGCATGCGTCCTCTCCTGTATGGGTCGGGCAACCTATTTCGGAGATCTCAATGATCCGCAGAGCCTGGTTTCTGAATTGGCCAGCCGGCCGAATGCCTTCCGGCTGAAAGAAGAGCTGGGCACGGAACCCAAGGTCTTCTATCTGGTTTAAGGAGGTCTGGGATGATCGCGACCCGCAAGGTCTCCCGAAGGGATTTTCTGAAGATAGCTGGCGCCTCGGCGGGAGGACTGGCGGCCATGGCCGCGCTGGGCAGCGGCTTCAGGACCCTGAGCGCCCACGAGGCCCAACAGCAGCAGGAAGCCGGCTCCCGCGTCGTCTACACGGCCTGCGTGATGTGTCCGGCCGAATGCGGCCTGGAAGTCCATGTGGAGAACGGGGTGGTTTCCCGGATTTATGGGAACATCCATGTCCCTTACAACTCCGGAACGGTATGTGCTAAGGGGATCTCCGGGCTGCAGCTGGTTTACAGCGTGAACCGGATCAAATATCCGATGATCCGGGTCGGGGAGCGCGGCGAGGGCAGGTTCAAGCGGGTTACATGGGAGGAAGCTCTCGATTACATCGCCACAAAACTGATCGAAATCAAACAGAAATACGGCCCGGAGTCCGTAATTATGGACTGCGGAGATGTAACCGACCGGGATCCTTATTATTACCTCTTCCGGGCCTTTGGTACCCCCCACACGGTCGAGCATGGCTCCATTTGTGATACCCCGCGCCGCCATGGCCCCAAGCTGATGTTCGGCGGCAAGCGCATCGAGCCCGACATCATGCGCCCGGTGCTCGTCCGTCAGCCTGATGGCAGTCTTAAGAACGATTACAGCTACCGGACCCGGCTGATCATCTATGTGGGGTGGAACCCCTTTACCGCCACTCGCATCAACTATGAATCCCGTGGCACCGTTGAGGCCCGGCTGGCCGGCGCACGGATCATCGTGATCGACCCGGCTTTCTCCAACACCGCCACCAAGGCGGACCGCTGGATCCCTATCCGGCCCGGGACCGATGCCGACCTCTTCGCTGCCATGCTGCGCTATATCCTGGAGAACCATCGGGACGATGATCCGTTCCGCCGCTATATCGACTGGTCCTTTAAGGAATACAGCCAGGGATGGGAGGAGTTCGAGGCGGCCTTCCGCAGCTGGTGGGATAAGAAGGACCCCCTGAACGGCCTGCCCTACTTCTCCCTGGAATGGGCAGCCGATCGAACCGGCATTGATGCAGCGACCATCGCCGAGCTCGCCCATACCTTCGGGATCACCAAGCCAGCGGCCCTGGTGTGGGGCATGAACGGCATCGGCCATCACTACAACGGCTATGTGGCCTCCATCCTGGGTACCGCCCTGAACGTCATCACCGGGAACATGGAGGTGCCCGGTGGGGCCATCGATACCGAGCTGGTCAAAAGCAGCAAAGGCGGCAAGACCAGCGGTGGGGACTTCCTCAAACGAGAAGTCACACGGATCGTGAACGGCCGCGAGGTGAAGGGGAAGATCGAAGAGCTCCACATGGACGGCTATGGGGACTGGCCGGCGGCGTGGGACGATGTGGTGGGGGATTATCCGCGCCGCTTCATCGAAGGCGTCACCCTCCGGTACGGCCCGTTCCGTGGTCACCATTACCCGATCAAGGCCTACTTCATTCGCACCGGGAACCCGGTGATCACCGGCTCCAATACCCAGAAGTGGATCGAGGCCCTGACCGCCAAGGACGAGAGCGGGAATTATAAGGTGGAGCTGGTTGTCTACATCGATACGGTCTTCCTGGAGACCGGGCTCTACGCGGATGTGATCCTTCCGGAGGCCAGTTCCCTGGAGCGGATGAGCCTCTCGGACATCTACCCGGTTCACCCGGTACTCTACCTGCGGGATTTCGTGATCCGGCCGCTGTATGAATCGAAGACCCCGTATGAGATCTGCTGGGCCCTGGCCCGCAAGCTCTACGAGAAGGGGGATCCCGATATCCAGCCAAAGGACTTCTGGGAGAAATATCCCACGGAGGAGGACTTCTGGAACGAAGCGCTGAAGGTCGCTCCGGGCCGCCCCAACACCGGCGAGCCGCTGCCCTACCCGAACCTGCCGAAGGGCTACAAGCTCCTCGGCACGCCGGACTCCCTCGAGGCCGGTCGCGTCCAGATCGACGACGAGAAGAAAGAGATCCGGGGGGAGCCTCTGACCGTCCAGTGGCTGCGGGAGCATCACGGCGTCGCTATATGGCCCATGAGCTGGAAACGCTTCCATGGAGGCGGCGTCCTCCAGACCGACAGCAAAAAGGTGGAGTTCGTGTGGGATTACACCGTGGAGAAAGACGGCAAGATCGAGCGGAAGGGACGTTACAGCAAATACAACAAGCTGATTGAAGAAGCCGGGGAGACACCACCCGGCATCGCCCGCCTTGGCTGGCAGAAGTATCCGGCCACTTTCTACTGGTTTGAGACCCGATGGAATCCCTACACGAACCCCGATTACGCCAAATATCGGGAGGAATACCCCTTCCAGGTGATCTCGGGCCGGGTCCATCACGCGATGTCTGGAACCCAGATGGTGGACTGGCTGGGCCGCCTGCCGACTGAGGACCTGTGGGCCCCCCTCAATGATGAACGGATCGTGGAGGAGGTCATTATCGGCGAGAACGGGCCCACACCGACCGGCCGCCGGGTGCGGATCCCACGAGGGACCTGGTCCATCGGCGTGATTCAAATGAACCGCGCCGATGGAGAGCGGCTGGGTCTGAAGACCGGGGATCTGGTCGAGCTGGAAACGCCTCAGGGCTTCAAGACCCGGGGGAAAGTGTATCTGGTGGAAACCATCCGGCCTGGTGTGCTCCGGGTCCCTCTGGGCGGCGGCGGCCGTTTCAGCCCGGGCCTGGGCAAGACGTATGTCTTCCACGACATCACACCGAACCATAACGCCCTGGTCGACCCGGAGAACCTTTCTCCCATTATGGGCCAGCCGGCCTATGGGGATGTAATCGTGAAGATCCGAAAGATCGGATAAGCCATCGCCCTTCGAGGTGGGTGGGGCCGCCTTCTGCGGCTTCACCCACCTCAGCGATCGCTCTCTCTGGCATGATCCGTGTCCCCATGACTCATCCTGAGGGAAACAAAAAATGGAAGAGGAGCTCAGGGCTCGAGAGGGCCTTTACAGCTTGTTGCGAGCGCTGTTTTCCTATCCCCTCACCTATGAGGTGGTGGATGCGATAAAGAGCCTGACCGTGATGCCGGATTCCCCGCTGGCCTCCGGTCTGGAGCAAATGCAATCCCGCCTGCAGGAACCCGTCGACCGGGGGGCCTTGATCGAGGCGCTGAACGTGGAGATGACCCGATTGATGGAAGGTCCCGGGCGGGTGCCCGCGCCCCCCTTCGCCTCCTTCTACCTGCATGGGGGGCAGCTGATGGGACCCGCGGCAACAGCAGCCCGACAGCTTTATCTGAAGTGGCAGGCTATCCCAGAAACAGGGTGGCAGATACCGGCGGATCACATTGCCATCGAGCTGGGCTTCCTGGCCTATCTCGCCCGACATGCCTGTGAGGCCACAGCCCCAGAAGAACGCATCCGGGCACTGCAAGCCAGCCTGGATTTTCTCCGGCACCATGTCTGGAACTGGCTTCCCGGCTTCTGCCAGGCGTTGAAGGAGGCCAGCACCGATCCCTTCTTCACTGGTCTGGCGGAGTTCACTCAGGAAGCCGTGCGGCTGGATCTCCAGTGGTTGGAAGAGCTCCTGGTGGAGGAAGCTCATCGCTCCTGATCACCGGGATTTCCCTTCCAACAACCCCTTGGATCACCGTGGGGTCTCGCCGGACATCTGCCCATGACCGGGCATACAGCTTCCAGCTCGAACGGAGGAGGGACATCATGAACAGGACGGAAAAGATCCTGTGGGGCATCGCCCTCGTGGGTTTCCTGGCTGGAATCGCCGGCCTGATCCAGCGTTTTACGGGCGGACATACGGTAGCGGCCTATGGTACCTATGTGCCATGGGGATTGTGGGTGGCGGTCTACACCACCCTGGTGGGGATTTCGATCGGCAGTTTCCTGATCGCAGCTTTGGGCGAAGGCGCTCGCATCCGCGCCCTGCAACCCCTCACCAGGATCGCCCTGCTCACCGCCTTTGCTGCACTGGCAGGAGGCCTTCTCGCCATCTGGCTGGATCTCGGCCACCCCCTTCGATTCTGGAAGCTATTCCTTTCCACCAATCCCACTTCTATTATGGGATGGATGGCCTGGTTCTATACCGCATATGGCATCCTGCTGCTGGTTCTGATCTACCTGCAATGGGCTCGCCCCACAAGCCCCCTCCTTCGGCTGTTGTTCGGCCTGGGGCTGGCCCTGGCGGTGATCTTCGGGGGAGCGGAGGGCGCCCTTTTCGGCGTTGTCAGCGCTCAGGCCCTATGGGAATCCGCGCTGGTCCCTATTCGCTTCCTGATTGAGGGGGCGGCCAGCGGGATGGCCCTTGTGCTCTTTCTCGCCATTCTCCTGGGCTATCTGGAACCGGAATCCGGCCGATTCCTTCGCTGGACCCTTCTGGGATTGCTGCTGACAGTAGCTGTGCTGGAATGGTCAGAGTATTCCACCACCATCTATGCGGGTATTCCCACCAAGGTGGAGAGCTTGCGGGTTGTGCTCTTCGGGCCTTTCTGGTGGGTCTTCTGGATCTTCCAAATCGGGCTGGGTCTGGTGGCACCCATCATCCTGCTGGCGTTTCTGGGGGAACGAAAGGTATGGCTGGGGACAGCAGGCGGGCTGATCGCTTTCACCAGCCTCAGCGCCAAATTGAACCTGGTGATCCCCGCCCTGGTGGTGCCCGAACTGGAGGGGCTTCGGATGGCGTTTACAGGGCCCGGCTTAAGCTTCGATTACTTCCCGACCCTCAGCGAGTGGCTGCTGGCGGTCTGGGTTGTATCCGTCGCCGCATTGATCTTCCTCGCTGCCTATCGCCTGCTTCCTGCGGAGCAAGCTCGCCATGCCTGAGCCTCGCATATCCGCGCCGCCCACTCGATGAGCCCACTCAGCGAAGCACCCTCCCCGGGGAGTTCGGGGGCCGGGCAGCCTGCCCGGCCCCCAGCTCTTTCCCTCCCCGTCGTCCAAAGTCCGGGAAAAGCGCCTGCCCCATAAAGCCCACCAGAATTTACAGCGCGCGTTCATACTGTGGAGCGCTTATCTTCAACCCTTGCGAAGACAGGGGCAGATGACAGCTGTCTGCCCCCGCTTTCTATCAGGGCCTCCGCAACGGATCTGGAGGCTTTTCCATGAGGTCGACGAGGCGACCGGCAACCACCGACCCATGGAGCTCTTTCAGTTAAGGACTTGTATAGCAAACTCAAGTTTTGTATAATGAATCCCAGTTCAAGCGGAGAGGTCCCCCTTGGCTTACATTCATCGCGTGCCCGCTGTGGAGCGGGCGCTCCAGATCCTGGAATGGATCGCGGAGCGGCCGGAGGGGGCTTCCCCCTCCGATCTGATGGAACGCCTGGGCCTTTCCCGCACCGGGACCTTCGCGCTGCTCAACACGCTGAAGGCCCGCGGGTATCTGGAGCAGATGGGCCCCCGGGGGCGCTACCGCCTGGGCCCGCGCTGGTGGGCCCTGGCAGCCCGGGCGCACCCGGAGCGGACGTTACGGGAGCTGTTCCGGGCGGAGGCCCGGGGGTTCTCCGAAAGCATCGCCCTGGTGCGCCCCGCCGGAGATGAAGGCGTGGTGATGGAAGCGGTCCCGGGCCGCCACCCGCTGATCGGCCACTGGGAGGTTGGGGAACGGTTTCCCCTCTCCGAAAGCGCGGCGGGCTGGGTGTTCCTGGCGGATCGCGAGGCCGGGAGGCGCTGGGAGTGGATCCGTCGCAACGGGATCGCTCGCCGCAGGGTGGGATCACTTCTGGAGATCGCGGCGCCGATCTGCCCGGATGGTCATCGGCCCTACGCCGCCCTGGCGGTGCGCTTGCCCGCTGCCCGGGCGAGCCATGCCCTGCGGGAAAGCCTCCGGTCCGCGGCCGCCCGCCTCTCCGTTCGCCTGGGCGCGCCGGTCTACCAGCCCTATGCCGTCGAGCCGCCGGAGCTCCCGCTGCGTCCGCTCCGCCCACCGGAGATCGCCGCCTTCCTGGAAGGGCCGTGGGTTGCCCGATTGATCGGCCTGCGGACCGACGGGCGCCCATACGCGGTTCCGGTGTGGTATGTGTGGGAGCAGCCCGCCCTCTGGATCGCCGCCTTCCCGGGCTCCCGGTGGCCGGATTATGTGCGGGCCCACCCCCGGATCACCCTGCTGATCGACGAGCCGTGGCCACCCCTGCGGCGCGTTCGGGTGGAAGGGGAAGCCCTTCCCCTTCCCTTCCCGGAAGGGCCTGAGGGGCTGATCGCCCGCCTGACGCATCGCTATCGCGTGGACTGGCCTCCGCCTCGATATGACCTGGAGACGTTCCGGATCCTTCCGGAACGCATGGAGGGGCGGCGCGGGCTGATGGCTTCGTAGGGGCCGACTCCCCTCCTCCTCCCGGCAGGCGATGGAGCATCCTGGATGCTGGAAATCCGGATCCGGCATGTGGATCAGGCGTTCTCCATCCCCCAGGGCCGGTGGGTGGTCTTCGAGGATCTGAACCTGGAGATCCCCCCCGGATCCTTCACCGTCATCGTGGGGCCCAGCGGATGCGGGAAGTCCACCCTGCTCCGGATCGTCGCCGGCCTCCTGCGCCCCACCGCCGGCGAGGTGTATCTGGGCAGCCTCTCGCCTGAGGAGGCGCGCGCGGCGCGGTGGATCGGCTGGATGGGACAGGGGCCCGCCCTCCTCCCCTGGCGCACGGTGGAGGGCAACATCCGGCTTGCCCTGGAGGTGAACCGCCGCCCCCTCCAACCGGCGCTTTCCATCGGGGAGCTGATCGAGCTGGTGGGTCTGAGAGGGTTCGAACGGGCCTATCCCCGCATGCTCTCCGGCGGGATGCAGCAGCGCGTCGCCCTGGCCCGGACCCTGGCGCCGGGCCCGCGGGTGTGGTTGATGGACGAGCCGTTCGCGGCCCTGGATGCCCTGACCCGGGAGCAGCTCCTGGAGGAAGTGGAGCGGCTCTGGCAGCGGTTCCATGCGACCGTCCTGTGGGTCACCCACGACCTGCATGAGGCCGCACGGCTGGCGGATGAGGTGATCGTCCTATCAGGACGCCCGGCCCACGTTCGGGCCCGCTTCTCGATCCCGGATCCCCGGCCGAGGCGGGATGAGCGACGGATCGGTGAGTGGGTGCAGACGATCCGCCAGGCCCTTGCCGGAGGTGACCGATGAGCTCACGGGCCCTCCTGCAGGCTTCCGGCCACCTCATCGTTCGAACGGCCCGGCCGGCGCGGCGCTGGCTTCGGATCGCGCCGCCCTTCACCCTTCCGGCCGCGCTGCTCGCGTGGGAGCTCACGGTTCATATCCTCCGGGTGCCGGTTTACCTAGTCCCGCCGCCTTCGCGGATCCTGGCGATCCTCTGGGCCGAGCGCGGGCTTTACCTTCAAGCGGCCATGGTGACCCTGGGGGAAGCGATCGCCGGGCTATCCCTGGGGATGGGGATCGCGCTGGGGCTGGCGGTGGCGGCCACCTTCTATCCCCCCCTGGAGCGGGCCGTGATGCCCCTGGTGCTCCTGCTGAAGGCGATCCCCCTGGTGGCCATCGCGCCGATCCTCACCCTCTGGTTTGGCTTCGGCCCGATGCCCAAGGTTCTGATGACCGCGCTGCTCACCTTCTACCCGGCCCTGGTGTCCTGGATGATCGGGCTGCAGGCGGTCGATCCGGCGGCCCTGGAGCTCATGCGGGCGTGGAACGCCTCGGACTGGGAGATCCTCCGACATCTGCGATGGCCCTCCGCATGGCCGTATACATTCACGGCCTTGAAGACCGCCATCCCCCTGGCCTTCATTGGGGCCGTGGTGGCGGAGTGGACAGGGGCCTCGGGCGGGTTAGGGCGGGCGATGTGGCTGGCGCAGACCAACCTGGATATGCCCCGTCTGTTCGCGGCGGCGTTCCTGCTCGCGGCCATGAGCCTGACCGGTTACGGCCTCGCGGCATGGGGGGAACGGCGCGTAGCCTGGTGGCGATCCTGACGCTTCCGCGAACGCGCAGAATCACCGCCGCTCCCGCAACCGGAGCGTTCAGGAACGGGGAATGCCCTTCTGCTTTTTCGGCGGCCCGCCCGGCCCCAGAGCCCCTTTTTCTTCCGGGAGGCCTGGGGCTATCCCGCCTTCCAGGTCGAAGCCCGGCGGCGTAAGCCCTACCATCTCAAACAGGAGGCAAGGCGATGCTTCGACTCATTCGAACGATCGGCTTCGTGCTCACGGTGGGTCTGGCGATCGGGATGGTCAGCTGCACCACGCCGACGCAGTCGGCCACGCCGACGGCCACGCTCCGACCCATGGTCTTCATGGCCGGCTACAAGCCCCAGGCCAACCTCCCGTTTGTGGGCGTCTACGTCGCCAAAGAGAAAGGCTATTTTCTCTCTGAAGGGCTGGATGTGGAGATCCAGCATTCCACCGGGCGGGGGGAGCATCTCCAGCTCCTGATGGCCGGTGCGGTCCAGGTCACCACGCAGGACGCCGCGGTATTGCTCCAGCGGCGGGCCGATCCGGGCCTTCCGCTGGTCTCGATCGCCCTCATCGGCCAGCGAGGGCAGCAGGCCTTCGCGGCCCTGAAATCCTCCGGGATGCGGACGCCGAAGGACTGGGAGGGGAAGAAAGTGGGGTATAAGGGGACGCCGCCGCCGGACCTCTTCGCCATTATGGAGGCGGCAGGAGTGGATCGAAGCCGGGTGGAGCTGGTGAACGTCGGCTTCGATCCCCGGGTGCTGGTTCAGGGACTGGTGGATGTATATCCCCTCTTCAAGTCCAACGAACCCTATCTGCTCCGGCAGATGGGCTATGAGCTGGTGATCTGGGAGGCCGCGGACTATGGGGTGCCCACCCTGGGGCTCACGTATGTCACCAGCGAAGAGCAGATCCAGCGGGATCCCGATCTTCTGGTCCGCTTTCTGCGGGCGGCCATGAAAGGGATCGAGGACGCGCGGATGGACCCGGAGGAGGCCGTGGACATCGTTCTGAAATACGCGCCGCAGGCCGATCGAGGACACATGCGGTTTATGCTGGAGACCGAGCTGAGGGACGCCGAATCGGAGGTGACGCGGGCCCACGGGATAGGATGGCAAACGCGGGAACAGTGGGAGGCTCTCTACGAAGTCCTGCGGCGCTACAACGCCATCACCCGGCCCGTGGAGATCGATCGGGTCTTCACCACCGCGTTGCTCCAGAAGGCGAGGCAGGGAACCCCATAAACTAAACATGGTTCTCAGGAGCAGCCTCTCGCGCCGCGGAAAGAGGGAATAAAATGGGGGAGAAGCGCCCTCCAGCCCATCGATGGTCGGAACATGGGGCTGCGGCGCCGGTTTCGACCCCTTACCCTCAAACGCGGAGAGGTTGTGCGGATGCGGCGAGAAATCCTTTCGTGGGGGGATGTGGAAGCCCTGATGGACCATCTGTTGCCCCAGCTCCGAGGACCTTTCGATGCCCTGCTGATGATCACGCGAGGGGGAATCGTGCCCGGGGGGATGATCGCGGAGGCCCTGGACATCAAATACATCCTGACGGCCGCCGTCCGCTTCCCGGAGGCCCAGGACTTAAGCCGGGTCAAGCTTTTCACCTGGCCCACGTTCCTGCAGTTCCCCGAGGATGAGCTGTTGCGAGGCCGTCGGGTGCTGATCGTGGATGATGTCTGGGCCAGCGGGCGCACCATCAACACCGTTCGAAGCCGGGTGGAGGCGGCCGGCGGTTATCCGGAAACCGCGGTGCTCCATTATAAGCCCCGTGAATCCCTCTTCCGCCACGGGCCAACCTACTATGCCGCTGTGACGGACGCTTACATCATCTATCCCTGGGAGCTGCGGCGGGGCACGGAGGGCGTTCGCCCGATGGAACCCATGGGGTGATCGCCCTCCGCCCCTGCCCGATGCCCCTCTCGGGGAAGCTCAAGGTCGCACAGGCCATCGCTCAGATCCCGAGAAGGGGAGGTGACGACCGGCCTCATCCCCCTTCGGAGCGGCGATGCAGCCAGCTGCCTCCGAGAATCCCGGGTCCGCAATGGAACGGCGCGGTGTGGTATAATTAACCGGGAACGCCCCCGTCGTCTAGTGGCCTAGGACGCCGCCCTTTCAAGGCGGAGATCAGGGGTTCGAATCCCCTCGGGGGCACTCCGGGATCCCCGCACCCTTTGTTTTGATGGGTGCGGGGATTTTTGTGGGCTCTTCGCTTCGAACGATCAGGCCATGGGCTTCCCGATCGATGTTCTCGCCTTCCCACGGCCGAAGGGGGGAGGCCATCCTGGCCCCTCAGATGGAAGCTGAACGGCGTGAACATGAGAACGTCCAGGAGCATCGGTCGCCCGACCCTCCATAGAATCCCGGCCAAACGGATGAAGATGGCAGAACCCCGACGGCCGCGAACCCGACCGCGTTTCATCCCCCCCATCCTGTGGATGATCGCCCTCGGTGGACCGATTGTGCTGACCACACTGATGCTCAGCCCTGCGATCGATGCGGCTGCGGGGAAGGCTTCCCGTCGGTTGCTTCCCGTTACGGTCGGCGCTTCCCCTTCTGTTCCTGTCCCGGGAGGTTCCCCCACCGAACCGCCTCCTGTGTCGCCGACGCTCCCTCCAGCGCCTCCGCGGGCTTGGGCCCCTGAGCCATCGCCGACCATCGCGTCGACTCCGACGCCCTACCCGTTCTTTCAGGAGCCCCTGCCGCCCGCCGATGGCTCGCCGCGGGCGCTACGGGTTCCCATCCTGATGTATCATTACATTTCGAATCCGCCCTCCGGGGCGGACCGTTTCCGCCTGGATCTTTCGGTGCGGCCTTCGATGTTCGAAGCTCACCTTCAATACCTGCGCCAGGCGGGGTATGAAACAGTCTCCCTCAGCGATCTGATCCTCCATCTGACCCAGGGCCGTCCGCTTCCCCCCCAACCGATCGTATTGACCTTCGACGATGGCTATCGGGACGCCTATGAGGAGGCATTCCCGGGGCTCCGGCGCTACGGCTTTCAGGGAACGTTCTTCGTCCTGACCGGCCGGGCCGACGCGGGGGATCCCCGCTATCTGTCGTGGGAGCAGATCCGGCAGATGAGCGAAGCGGAAATGGATATCCAGCTCCATGGGCGGGAGCACATCCCGCTGAGCGGGAGGGATGAGGCCTTCCTGTTCTATCACATCATCGGCGGCAAGCAATCCATCGAGGCCCATACGGGTCGTCCGGTGCGTTTCTTCGCCTATCCTTCCTCCGACTACGATAAGAACCTGATCCGGTTTCTGGAGGGGTATCAATTCTGGGGCGCGGTCACCACGGCCTACGGGGCCGACGAACGGCTGGAGAATCGCTTTACATGGCCCCGAATCCGGATCCGCGGCACCGATGATGTGGAAAAGCTGGCGTGGAAGTTAAGCCTTCTGAAAGACCCATCCGCCCCATGATCCTTTTCTGGCACCCCATCCGGACCCCGATTCCTGAAGCGGGAAGTATCAGCAATGCGGGAACGTCTCCAGAAGATCCTGGCACGGGCGGGATTGGGCTCCCGCCGGGAATGTGAAGCGCTGATCCGGCAGGGACGGGTGACCGTGAACGGGGCCCCTGCCCATCTCGGGATGAGCGCCGATCCGGAGCGGGATGAAATCCGGGTGGATGGCCGCCGCATCCGGATCCCGCCGCTGATGGGCTTCGCGCTTTACAAGCCCCGGGGTGTGCTCTCGGACCCGATGCCGGGTTCTGGGAAGCCCAGCGTGTATGATCTGGTCCCCCCGGTGAAACCCCTCTATGTCGTCGGGCGCCTGGACGCGCGGAGCGAGGGGCTGGTCCTGCTGATCAACGATGGAGATCTGGCCCACCGATTGACTCATCCTCGCTACGAACACCCGAAGGTCTACCAGGTCCTGGTGGAGGGGCGCCCCGATTCCGAAACCCTGGCGCAGTGGCGGCGGGGGATCTTCCTGGAGGGACAGAGGACGCGGCCGGCGAAGGTGCAGATCATCCGCTACGAAGGGGATCAAACGTGGTTGCTGGTGGAGATGCGGGAAGGGAAAAAACGCCAGATCCGGCGGATCGCCGCCCGTCTGGGCCATCCGGTGCGTCGCCTGATCCGCATCCGCATCGGACCGGTGGCGCTGGGTCGTCTCAAGCCCGGCCAGTGGCGTCCCCTGACCTCCCAGGAATTGCGACAGCTTCAGGCCCTGAAGCAGCGGGGTCCGAAAGCCCCGCGCCCCCGAACCGGATAAAGCGGAGGGGAGCCCGGGATGGGCTCCCCTCCAGCCGTTCACCTCGACACCGAAGAACGCTTTACCGGCCCTTCTGCTCCTTGGGCCGCTTGGCGCCATATTTCGAGCGCCCCTGGCGCCGCTTCTCCACGCCCGCCGCATCCAGCGCGCCCCGGATGATGTGATAGCGCACCCCCGGGAGATCCTTCACGCGCCCCCCGCGGACCAGAACCACCGAGTGCTCCTGGAGGTTATGGCCCTCACCGGGGATGTAAGCGGTGACCTCCACCCCACTGGTCAGGCGGACCCGGGCGATCTTCCGCAACGCCGAATTAGGCTTCTTGGGCGTCATGGTGCGCACCACGACACACACCCCGCGGCGCTGTGGAGCCCCCTTCGGGTCCCAGTAGCGCTCCCCGGTCAGGGAGTTATACACCCAGTGAAGGGCCGGCGACTTGCTTTTCCGAACTTTCGGCTTACGCCCCTTGCGGATCAGCTGGTTGATGGTCGGCATTCTCCTTTATCCCTCGCGATCCTGAGGTTTAAGATGGACAGGACTTATGCCACCCGGTGCCGATGGAGAAGGCAGAAAGACTTCCTTCCCTCCCCTCTCCGGGAGGAGACCCGATGCGCAACACCCGATTTGGGGGATCCCCCGGGGGAGGGGATGAACCCGGAGCCTGGAGATCAAAAAAGCACCGTGTATTTTAGCCGATAGGGCGAGCCCTGTCAACGCGCGCTGGCGCAGCCTCAAACGTCCTCACGGGGAAGCCAACTGCGCCCCATGGCAGGTGTCACAGATCCAGCCGAACTTCACGAAGCCGGCCGGTGCGCCCATCGTAAACAAATCCACGGATCGCGTCCTTGTAGGGCAGGAAGGGGCTGGCCTGAAGCCGGCGGATGGACTGTCGAACATCCTCCTCCAGGTCGGAGAAGGCCTCGAAAGCGAAGGGCGGCCAGATCCCGATCTCCGCCTGGATGCGATCCTTCAGCTCATCGTCCCGGAACGTCAACATGCCACAATCCGTGTGATGGATGAGCATGATCTCCCGCGTGCCCAGCAGGCGCTGGGAGATCGTCAGGGAACGGATCACATCCTCCGTGACCACCCCTCCGGCGTTGCGGATGACGTGTGCTTCGCCCTCCCGCAGGCCCAGGATCCGATGCACATCGATGCGCGCGTCCATGCAGGTCACGATGGCCAGCCGCCGGGAGGGGGCGGCCGGAAGGTGGCCATAAGCGAAGGACGCCGCATAGACCTCGTTGTTGCGCAGGAGCGCTTCGATCTCGCTCACCCCTCACCCCCCTTAGAGGAAGATGGCCCCATTCCGCAACCCTTTGAGCCATGAAAAATGGCGAGAACATATCTGAGGAGGGTGGGGCGTTGGAAGCGCCCCACTCCCCAAATCCTCCTAGGGAAAATTCAACGGCGTAATTCCTGACCTAAGAAGATACCCCGAGCAGGATGCGGGCTTCCTCGCCCTCCCGCTGCACCTCCAGGACGGTGTATCCGTTCCGCTTCGCCCATGCGGTGACGGTGAACTCATCGGCGTAACCTTTCACCCACACCGCCACCGCCTCCTCCGGACCCAGGCCGGCCAGGGCCTGTTGAACCCGGCCGATCGGCGAATCCGTGCACAGCTCGATCCCCGCCCGCAGATCCACTGTCCGCACGATCCGTGCCATGGCTTCCCTCCGCTTTTCCGGAGGGCGGGCCTCCGGCCGGAGGCCCGCCCCCGCCTCGCCTCAGCGCTCGATCGGCACGCCGATGGTGTTGCCCCACTCCGACCAGGAACCGTCGTAGTTGCGGACATGGGGGTAGCCCAGCAGATGGCGCAACACGAACCAGGTCACCGAGGAGCGCTCCCCGATGCGGCAATAGGTGATGACCTCCTTATCCGGGGTAACCCCCGCCTCCTCATAGATCCGGCGCAGGGCATCCGGATCCTTGAACGTATCATCGTCGTTCAGGGCCTTCGACCAGGGGATGTTCACCGCGCCGGGGATGTGGCCCCCGCGCTGGGCCGCCTCGTTGGGATACTCCGGCGGGGCGGTGATCTCCCCGGTGAACTCCGCCGGCGAGCGCACATCCACCAAGGCCACCCCGCGCTTCCCCAGAACGTTCAGGACATGGGGAAGATGCGCCCGCAGGCGGGCGTCGGGCTCCTGGGCGCGGTAGGTCGCCGGCGGGTAGGAGGGCACCTCCTCGGTGAGGGGCCGCTTCTCCTCGATCCACTTTTTGCGGCCGCCGTTCAGCAGGCGCACATCCCCATGGCCATAGAGCTTGTAGATCCAGAAGGCGAAGGCCGCGAACCAGTTGCGGAAGTCCCCATAAAGCACCACCGTGGTGTCGTTGGAGATCCCCGCACGGCTGTTGAGGGCCTCGAAGGCCTCCTTGCTCAGGATGTCCCGCCGCACCGGGTCGTTCAGGTCCTTTCGCCAGTCGAAGAGCACAGCGCCCGGAATGTGACCCAGATGATAGGCGCTGGCCGGATCGTAATCCACCTCCACCATCCGCACCTTCGGGTCCTGCAGGTGCTGCGCCACCCACTCCGTGTCCACCAGGGCCAGCGGATCCGCATACGTCGCCATGACCAACCTCCTGGACCAGGGTTTATGGGAAAAGAGATAGGGAACGGCCGCCATCGCTCGATGCCCGAGCGATCCCCATCCCCCCGAATGGGAGCAGGGGTGTTTACAGCAAACGCCATCCGGGCGAAACGGCAGGGATAGCCGGAGAGGACGCCGAGCTGATCTGAGCCAGGGTGATTCCATTAGGAGGTGAAAGGAGGCGGAGGCAGAAGGAGGTCGGTTCCACTCAGCGGGGCGCACGTCCCAAGCGGGCGGCCGCCTTCTGCCCCCGCTCAGGACAGATACAGGTGTTCATCGAGGAGATGAAATCCACCCGCTGGGCGATCCGCCATCGCGGAGCGCCCCTCGCGCCAGCGAGTGGGGTTGCGCGCGTCCCAGCCATGGCCCTCGACAACTCCAGAAGTTTGGCGCTATATGTAGCACGTTCCCGATTTCCTGTCAAGAGGAGATTCGCCACCGCCAGGGTGGTCGTGGCCCTGGCCGAGTTCGAGGCTCACAGAATGCCACCTGTGTGCTCCCCCGCCCGATACGGCCGCCTGCCCGAACGTTTCTCCCGCCGCTGGAACGCCCAGTCGAGACCCCCTTCCAGGATTGACCTCGCTCACCCGGCCGCGGCCATCCGGCCCGATATCGCCAAGAGGGGAGACGGCCTCACGGCCCCTTTCCTTCCTCCGTTCCGGCCGCGAGCATTTTGAGAAACTCGCGTGGGGACACGATGGGAATGCCCTGAAACGGCGAGAGGATGAGCAGGTCCTCGTCGCCGCTAACCATGACGTCCGCCCGGCCGCTCACCGCCACCTCGAGGAACTTGTCATCGTGAGGATCGCGACAGGCACGGATCCGAACCTGGGGCGTGACGGGCTCTCCCCGGAGAAGGATCAGCGCCACCACGGTGCGAATGTCCTCGTCGCTGAGGCCATACTTCTCCCGAATGCGCGGCCGGTGAAGCACCACCACCAGCTCTTCCAGGGTGGCATCGCTGTATAGAAGGGTGTAGTCCCCCCGCCGCAGGTGGAGGAGGACCGGCCCCACCGTGCCCTGGGGCCGAATCAGCGCCCGCACCAGGATGTTTGTGTCCACCACGGCCCGCATCAGCGGCGCGCCTCGGCCAGCGCGGCTTCCACATCCGCGGCCACTTCCTCGTCACTGCGGGCCGCGTTCTGCTCCGCCAGCCGCGCCAGCAGGCGGTCCAGGCGGGCCAGGACCTCTTTTTCCTCCAGCTCCTGGTAACGCAGGAAGGTTTCATAGGGGATGAGGACGGCTTCGGGCCGGCTGCCGCGGGTGAGCACATAGAAGACGCCCTGCTTGACCACCTCATCCAGCACGGCCCGGAAGCGCCGCTGCAGTTCGGTCACGCCGATGACTTTCTGCACAGAAGCACCTCCATGGATGGGTATTCCGATACCCATCCGAAATCCGAATATGTATTTTACTCCGTGTCTTCCGATAGGATCACCCTTGAGAGACAAACGGTGCCATTGCTCCAGCGTCCTGCAGGTAGTGCGCCCGGTATCTCCGCCGCAGCCGCCGCCGGATATCGAGCGGTGCGGCGTCCAGGTCGGGCAAGAACATGGACGGCAGCACGCGGGCCCATCATACATCCGGGGCCCTGGATCGCGGTTGTCCAGCCGGCGGATCCCTGATAAGATACCCCACGAGTCCCATCCGGATCGAACCAGTCCCACGGGGAGGATCAGCGCGATGAAGGTGGTGCTGTTGCGGGATGTGCCGAACCTCGGGCGGGCGGGCGAGGTGAAGGAGGTCGCCGACGGTTACGCGCGCAATTTCCTGATCCCCAAAGGCCTGGCCACGCCAGCGACGGAAGGCCTGATCCGCCATGCGGTGGAAACCCGTCGGGCCGCCGAACAACGCCAGATCCGCCAGCGGAGCACCGCTCAGGAAAAGGCGGCCCGGCTCCAGGGAGCCGCCGTGACGATCCGGGCCCGGGCCGGGCAGGGCGATCGGCTTTACGGCGCGATCACGAGCCAGCAGATCGCCGAGGCGATCGCTCAACAGCTGGGGGTGGAGGTGGATCGACGGCGGATCGAGCTGGAGGCCCCCATCCGCACCCTGGGCACCCACCCGGTGAAGGTGCGGTTGGGGCCGGAGATCACCGCGCAGGTGCAGGTTGTGGTGGAACGGGAGGCATAGGGGTGGGGATCGGAGAACGGCTGCGGGCAGCCCGGGAAGCCCGGGGGATTTCCCTGGAGGAAGCGGCCGCGGGAACCCGGATCAAACGCGTCTATCTGGAGGCGCTGGAGAACGAGGCCTTCTCGCTCCTCCCCAGCTCCGCCCATGCGCGCGGATTCCTGCGCCGCTACGCCCGATGGCTGGGGCTGGATGAGACGGCGCTCCTGGCCGAATGGGATGGGATGCCAGCGGCCGTCCCCCCGGCCCGACCTTCCCATATGCCCTCCATGTTCGAACTCACCCGCATCCCCGCCCGCCCGGCGCTTCCATGGCGCCCCCTCGTCACCGCGGGCCTCGTGATCCTGTTGCTGGCCGGCGTCTTCGGGCTGGCTCGCGGGCCATGGCGGGTTCGATCGGCGGGGCTTCCGCCGGCCCCTACCGTGCCCGGAGCGGCACCCATCCCGTCCGCTACCGCGACCCCCGGATCCGCGGCCTCCGCGCCGGCGCTCCGCCTGGAGGTGGAGGCCGGCGAGCACGTGTGGGTGCGGATCCGGGCCGATGATCAGGTGGTCTATCAGGGTCTGCTGCGACCGGGAGAGACCCGGACCTGGGAGGCTCGATCCTCTTTGCAACTGGAAACGGGGAACGCTGCGGCGCTTCAGGTGCGCGTCAATGGGCGCCCCGAAGGCCCCCTGGGCGGTCGCGGGGAGATCGTGCGCCGGACCTGGTCCAGGTGACGAAACGACGGGGCGTATAACCTCCAGGTCCGTTATTGCGAGCCGAAGGCGGGACCATCTTCCGGCGCATCGGGATCGAACCGGCGCGGCCCAGCTTCCACCCGTGAGATGGGATGGCCGCTTCCCTCTTCCTTCTGGGAGCCCCGGATCTGTTGCAGGACGGCGGCGGGCAATTGCCCTGCGATCCGCCGGGATGCGAGCTCCGCTTTTTGGCGAGGGAGAACCGGCGGATTAAGATCCCTCGAGGGGAGGAATATCCCGGAGTGCCGGTGCTCAGGGGGGAAGCATGAAAGGCTGGTGGTCGTGGCTGGGAACGGTGGAATACACGGCCGCGTGGGCGCTGCAGCGGGCGCTGGCGGAGGCGCGGGCGGCCCGGCGGATCCCCGATACGCTGCTCCTGCTGGAGCATCCCCACGTGTTCACCCTGGGGCGCTCGGCCCGACCCGAGCACATCTTATGGGACGAGGTGGAGCGAGCCCGCCGGGGGGTTGCGGTGGTGGTCACCGATCGCGGCGGGGATGTCACGTATCACGGCCCGGGCCAGATCGTAGGCTATTTCATCCTGGATCTCCCCGCCCTGGGTCTGGATAAGGTGGCCTTCGTCCGTCGGATTGAGCAGATGCTGGTGGAGACCCTGGCCCGCTTCGGCATCGCCGCGGGGACGATCCCCGGAGCCCCCGGGGTATGGGTTCAGCCGGATGTGTTGAGCCGGTGCGCCTGGTGCCCGCCCTATCTGCGGCAGGCCCCTGCCAAGATCGCCGCGATCGGCGCGCGGGTGGATGCGCGGGGGATCACGATGCACGGTTTCGCCCTGAACGTGTGCCCGGATCTCTCTTACTTCACCGGCATTGTCCCGTGCGGCATCGTGGATAAGGGCGTGGTCTCGATGGCGATGTTCTGGGGGGAACCCGAGGACGAGGGGGAGCGGGCCCGGCGGATGGTGGCGGTCCAGGAAGCCCTCGCCCGCTCTTTCGGAAAGGTATTCGGGCTGGAGGTGGAGCCGGTGGATCCCGCGCGCCTCTGGGCGCTGATGGAGGTTCAGGAGCTCCACTGCTGATCCCCCTGCGGTCCCCATCTATCCTGCAGGGCATGGCCATGCGCGAAGAAGAACCGCTGGATGCGTATTCCCAGACCGTGATCCGGGTGGTGGAGCAGGTCGGCCCGGCGGTGGTCAGCATCCGGCCGGCCGGCTCCCCCCGGAGGCGCCAGGCGCTGGAGCCGATGGGCTCCGGTTTCTTCATCACCCCGGATGGCTATCTCCTGACCAACAGCCATGTAGTCCGACACATCCGGGATCCCGAGGTGACGCTGATCGATGGCCGCACCTTTCCCGCCCGCATCATCGGCGAGGATCCTTACACGGATCTGGCCGTCCTGCGGGTGGAGCGCGGGGAAACCTTCCCGGCCGCGCGGCTGGGCGATTCCTCCCGCCTCCGCCTGGGGCAGCTGGTGGTCGCCATCGGCAACCCCCTGGGCTTCCACTTCACCGTATCCGCCGGGATCATCAGCGGCCTGGGGCGGGCGCTCCAGGGCCCGGGGGGGCAGGTGATCGAGGATATCATCCAGACCGACGCGGCCCTCAACCCGGGGAACTCCGGCGGCCCTCTGGTCGACAGCCGGGGCGAGGTGATCGGTGTGTGCGTGGCCACGATCCTGGGCGCGGAGAACATCGCCTTCGCCATCCCCAGCCATACGGCGGAATGGGTCGCCGCGCTGCTGATTAAAGAAGGACGCATCCGCCGCGCCTATCTGGGAATCGTGGTCCAGATCCGTCCCATCGCATGGCCCGCCCCCGCCACCGGCCTGGAGATCCTGGAGGTGGATCCGCGGGGGCCTGCGGCCCAGGCCGGTCTCCAGGAGGGAGACATCCTGATCCGGATCGGGGAACAATCGGTGAAGAGCCTGGGGGAGCTGCACCGGTTCCTGGCCCACTGGCCTCCGGGGCACCCGGTGGAGGTCCAGGTGATGCGACAGAACCAGATCCGAACGTTCACGGTGACCCCACGGGAGGCCCCAGGATCCCGGCGATGAGGGGAATGCCGAAGGAGACATCCCGATTCCGATCGGCGATCCCCCGCGGATGAGCGGGACGCTGGCCGTCCTCCCCATTTGGATGGGTTCGCCTTCCACCTGCAATGGGGGCCGATCGATGAACCTGCCCGCGCCCTATCGCTTTCTGGAGCTCGCAGGCTCGTATCGAGCCATCGGGGAAGCCCTGGGCCATCTCGACCCACCGTTCCGCCGTCCGCCATGGTGGCCTCCGCCTCCCGATCCGGGGCTGGCGGAAGCCTGCCGCCGGCTGGTGGCCCGCTGGCATCCTCCTCTGATTGAGGAATACGAGGGCTACGCCGCCGCCCAGGGGCTGGATCCCCGATCCCTCTGGCAACAGGTTTGCCGGACCTCCATGCGCGCCCGCCCGTTCGCCTGCTCCGCCGCGGCACGCTGGGGCCCCGATGGGACATGGGTGGGACGGAACTACGACTTCCAGCCGATCCAGCGCCGGAGGGACCTGATCGGATTGCGCCCGGAGGGAGGGCTGGCTTCCCTGGGGATGATGGGCAGCGTCCCCGGCGGCCGCTACGATGGGATCAATGAGGCCGGCCTCTTCGTCTCTCTGCACGCGGTGATGGCCGGGGAACCGCCACCCCGGCCCGGGATCCCGTTTCATCTGATCCCCCGGATCCTGCTGGAGCGCTGCCGATCGGCCGGAGAGGCGGTCGAGATGCTCTTCCGGATGCCCCATATGCTTCCCATGAATTTCCTGATCGCCGACCCCCACGAGGGATTCGCGGTGGAGGTCCATCCGCTCTGCATCGCCGTTCGCGCCCCGGAGGATGGGGTCCTGGTCGTGACGAACCACTATGAGCATCCGGCGATGCAGCCCTACCATGGACCTCGGGATCTACGGTTCTCCATCCGGCGGAAAGAACGGCTGGCCGGGGGGATCGCCCGGGCGGATCTGCCACCCCCGGAACGCCTTCGCCAGGCCCTGAGCGATCACGAGGTTCCGGTCTGCGGGCACCGCCCCGGGTTCGCCACCCTCTGGTCGGTGATCGCGGATCTTCGAGGGCGGACCGTTGAATACGCCTTCGGACCTCCCTGTCAAACGCCCTTCCACAGCTTCCCGTGGCCCTCTTCCCTCCCGGAGGACCCGACGAAGCATCCGAACATCCATCGCCCATATCGGCTTTCAGCAGGACCCCATTGATCCCCTGTTCCGATCCTGAAGCCGATCGGGGCGGCGCTCATCCCCCGCAGGCTCCTGAGAACCGCATCCCGGTGAGATCGGCCGAATTGATCGGTTATATAATCAAAACGAGCCGCGCGATCCGGGGGGCCTGCGGAAAGCGCAGCGGACCCTTATGACGGCTCTCGCGGGCGAAGTTTTCGAGGGCGACGAATCGTTCGCCGGTTCTGACCCTGGAGGGGCCCAGGGATGGAGATGGAAGGGAACAGATTCCTGACAGTTTTTCCGATCCGTCCGCATCTGATCCGGCGAATCCAGGAGGGGCTGCATCAGGGAGCGGTATGGGTTGCCGCGCCGCCCGGCTATGGCAAGAGCATGCTCCTGCGGTCCCTGGAGCTCCACCTCCCCGGCAGCCGGTATCTCCCGCTGTCCCCCTCGGCGATCGATCCCGCGAACCTGCAGGAGGCGCTGGCGTCGCTGCAACAGTCCCGTTTCTGTCTCCTCGACGATGTCCATCTCCTCGCCGATGGCCCGGAAGCCCTGCAGGATCTCCGGGAGGCCATCGCCCGGGCTCCGGATCGCTGGGTGATCGCCGGACGCTGGATCCCGGAGCTTCTCTGCGAGGCCCCCTTCCCGCAGACCTGGCTCACGGAGGCGGAGCTGGCCTTTTCGATCCCCGAGATCGCCAGAGCCCTCGGGGTGGATCGGGAGACGGCGGCTCAGATCCATGCCCGCACCCGGGGCTGGCCGATCGTGATCGCGCTCCTCGCGCAGCCCGATGCGAACCGCCCGCTCCCGGAGCGCTGGCCGGAAGCCCAGAATCAGCTGTTCGAGGAGCTGGCGCGTTCCCTGCTTCGAACCCTTCCGGAAGCGCTCCGGGCCTTTCTCTTCCGTACCGCGGTTCCCCTGATGTTCAACCTCAACCTGGCCGCAGCGCTCCTCGAAGACCATCCGGAGCTCCAGGCCCAGCTTCCAAACCTGCTCGCGGAAGCTCAACGGCGTCGGCTGTTCCTGGAGCCCGCCACCCCCCCGGATCGCTGGCGTTACCACGAGTTATTCCGGGAGTTCCTGCTGCGCCACGGGCCGGAGCCGCTTCCCCCGCTGTTCGCCCGAGCGATGGCCTGGTTCGAAGGGCAGGGGGATCTGGAGATGGCCATCGAACACGCGCTGGCGGGGGGATTGGAGGCCGAGGCGGTCCGGCTGCTGCGGACCCTGCCGGATGCCTTCATCTGGGATCGGGGACGGCGGCGGACGTTCCAGCGCTGGGTGATGAGCCTCGGCGAGCCCGCGCGGCGGGATGCTCCGGATCTGATGCTCCGCCTGGGCAAGGAGCTGCATCGGGCCGGCCACTGGGAAGAAGGCCGCGCCATCCTCCGGGAGGTGCTGACGTGGGCGGAGCAGCAAAAGGACGCCGCGCTCCGGGATCAGGCCGCCCTGATGCTGGCCTCGGTGCTCTACATCGAGGGCCGATTCGCGGAAAGCCTGGCCTGGAGCACCCACGGGCTCCGCGAGGTTCGCTCTCCCGCTCTCCGCATGCGACTGCTGAAAACGGCCGCCGATGCCTGCACCGGCCTGGGGCGCCTCCACGAAGCCCGCCGGCTCTATCGGGAGGCGATGGCCCTGGCGGAGGAGCTGGGGGATCCCCATTACCCGGTCTTCCTCCGCCACAACCGGGCGGTGGGCGTGGAGATCCCCGCCGGGCGTTTCGGGGAGGCGCGGGCGCTGCTCGCCGCCAACGCCTCTTCCTACGAGGGACGGCCAGCGCAACGGATCACCCATCTTATCGGATGGGCGATGCTCGCGATCGAACAGGGGGCCTGGGCGGAGCTGGAACGGATCCTCGGGGAGATCGAGATCCTGACGCGAGAGGTGGAGGAGGGCCAGGCCAGCAACGATTTCTGGTTCTGGTGGTGTCGGGCGATGGGCGCCATCGGCCGGGGACAATGGGAGGAGGCCGCCTCCGCCCTGACCCATGCGGAGATCCTGGTCCGCGGGCATCCTGAGCGGGAAGGCTTCCTGGCCCAGGCGCAGGCCTGGCAGGCCCGTCGGCAGGGACGCCCCGAGGAAGCGATCCGGATCGCGGAGCGGGCGCTCCCGCGGCTCGACGGCGCTCCCCTCGCCCGGGCCCTGGTCGCCCTGGAACGGGATCTGGCTGCTCAGGCCCTGGGGCGTGCGGAGGCCCATCCGGCCGTGGAGGCGCTGATCGCCATGCGGGCGGGAGCGTCCTTCGTCCGACTTCGGGCGCTGCGTGCCCTTCAGGCCCACGCGGTCGGGGATCCCCGCTGGCGCCGCCACCTCCAGGCGGCGCTCCGCTGGCTCGGACGGGAGGACCGTCTGTCCGCCCGCGATCCGGAGCTGGGCATGGCGTTCTGGCTCCTCTGTCTGAAAGAAGGAATCCGCGAGGACGAGGCCATCCGGGCTCTGGGCGGCCTGCGTGCGCTCCCGGCCCTCCAGGGGCTGTTGCGGGATCCCCGGGAACGGGTTCGCCGCGCGGCGGCCCGCGCCCTGGCGGCCACCCGGGAGGAGGCCGCGATGCCCCTCCTTTACGAAGCCCTGAACCGGGAGCGCCATCCCACGGTCCGTCAGACCCTGGAGAACGCCCTGCAGTTCCTCGAATCCCTGCCGCCGCCGCCCCTCGAGATCCGGCTGCTCGGCCGCTTTGAGGTCCGGCGGGGGGGGCAGCTCCTCCCGGAGTCCATCTGGCCCCGACCGGCGGTGGCCCGGCTTCTGCAATACTTCGCCCTCCATCGGCGCCGGTGGCTCCCCCGGGAGCGCATCCTGGAGGACCTGTGGCCGGAGCGGGATCCGGAAGACGCCGAGGAGATCTTCCGGCGGTTGTTCTCCTGGCTCCATCAGGTCCTGGAGCCCGCCATGCGCCCCAAAGGGCCTTTCCGATATTTCGCCATTGAGGGGGAAGCCCTGCGCTTCGACCCGCACGATGTGGTGGAAGTCGATGTCGAGCGGATGGAGACGGAGATCCGCCAGGCCCTGGCCGCGCGCCCGATGTCCCGGGAGGCGTGGACGAGGCTGGCCGGGCGTCTGGAGGGGTGGCCGCTGCTGCTGCCCGGCTTCCCCTATGAGGCGTGGCTGATCCCCCATCAGGAGCGCTGGCGATCCCTGCGGACGGAGGCCGCCCAGGCGCTGGCCGAGGACGCGCTGGTCCTCCAGGAGCTGGACGCCGCCATCCGCTGGGCGGAGCGTGCGGTGGAAGAGGCGCCCTGGCTGGAGGAAGGCTATCACGTCCTGATGCGGGCCTGGGCCCGCCAGGGACAGCGGGCGCGGGCCCTCCGGATCTACGAACAGGCGGTGGAAGCCCTCCGTCGGGAGCTCCAGGCCGCTCCCTCCCCGCTCACCCGCTGGCTCGCCGAGCGCCTCCGCCGGGGCGAGCCGATCTAAATCCCCCGGGCTTCTCTCCCCCTGGGAGATTGAAGAACCCCTTCGACGCCCCGGTTGTTCCGGTAAGGCTCCTGGGGAGAACGCCGCTGTTCACAGATTGTTCCCAGCCATGGCCTATCCTGTTTTCAGCCATTCGGGAAAAAACCCTGAACTCCTCAGGAGGGCGCGATGTCGAACATGGAGCCATCCGGATCTTCGGGAGGAAGCCGGCTGCCGTGGCTGGTGGGCGGGGGCTGCGCCGGATTGCTGCTCCTCGGGCTGGCGATCCTCGGCCTGGTGGTGTGCGGGATAGGCCTCCTGGCCCTCGGGCGGCAGAACCAGCCCGCCGGGCGGCCGGCCACCCCGGCTGTTCGGCCGGCCGGCACACCGGGTATTCCAGGCGGTGGGCCCGGCGGAGGGGGCCCCGCAGGCGGCGGCCCGGGAGGCGGCCCCGGTGAGCCGGTGGCCCCCATGCCGGGTGGGCCCGGCGGCGGGCCGATGGGCGGCGGGCCCCAGATCGGCCCCGGTGGATCCTCAGGGATGCCCCCCCAGGGGCCTTCCGGCGCAGCGGGCGGTGGAGGGTTCACCCTGGTTCAGACGGGCGGCTACACCTGTGATGTGAACGCCAACCAGTGCCGGCCGCTGACCTCCGGGGTCGGATCAACGATGGAGGTCCGCAGTATGGGGGACAGAAGCATCCAGGTCCAGTTCCCCTTCGGCAGCCTGCGGGTGAACCCGGATTGCTCCCTGGTGGATCAACCGGGTTACACCCTCTTCCCGTGCCCCTTCTTCCCCGGCGTGCAGGGGTTCCAGGGGATTATGGTCAGCGCCCAGGGCGCCCAGCCGATCTACACGCCGTTCCAGTATGCGCTGATCGACACGGATTTCGATCAGGACGGCGTGGTGAACGAGCCGGGCTACTACAGCCACAGCAGCGGGAGCCTGGCCTTTGAGGCCTATCGGGAGGACAGGACCCTGAAGTTCGCCGGCTACATCGTCGACACGGGGAACTACACTTACCTGTATGTGTTCACCTATGCCGCCCGCTGAGAGAGGGCACGGAAAGGAGGTGTGCGATGGCTGCATCCGGGATCGCGGCGCTGGGGGTCGCGATCGTGGGCGCGCTGATCCCCACCGCCCTTTTCGCAGGGGTGCTGTGGTGGTTCGATCGTTACGAAAAGGAGCCGCTGTCCCTGATGGGGGTGGCCACCCTCTGGGGCAGCCTCTCCGCGATGGCCATCGTCCTGCTGCGCCCCCTCGTTCTCGCCGGAGGGGCAACGTTCGTCAATCCGCTGACCGCGGGGGCCTGGGGGAACGCCGTTCTGCTGCCGGCGCTGGAGGAGATCGTCAAGGGCCTGTTCCTTCTGGGGTTCTTCCTGCTGTATGCCCGGGAGATCGATAGCCTCTACGATGGCTTCCTTTACGGCGCGCTGACCGGCTTCGCCTTCGCGGCCGCGGACACGATCCTGGGGGCCCCGGCCCGGGGCTGGGGCCTGGGCGAGGCCCTGGGGCGGACCGCCGTGCTGGGCCTGGCGCAGGCGTTCTTCACGGCGTGGATCAGCCTGGGGCTCGCCGCGGCGCGGTTGAGCCGGGGACCCTCCCGGTGGGCGTGGCCGGTGCTGGGCCTTCTGGCGGCGATCGGTTTCCACAGCCTGCGGGAGCTGGCCATCGTCCCCACCCTCTGGAACCCGGGGCTGGCCGGGCTGCGGACGCTGGTGAACGCCCTGGGGGTTCTGCTGCTCATCGGGATCGTGGTCTACGGGATGGGGCGAGAGCGGGCCTGGATCGCCCGCTATCTGACGGAGGAAGTCTCCGCCGGCGTCCTCCCGGCGGCCCTGTATGAAACCCTTCGCTCGCCGATCGGCTGGCTCGCCTACCGGTGGGGTCCGCTCCTCCGGGGCGACACGACAGCCTGGCGGCGGCGCGGGCAGCAGCTCCAGGTCGCCGCCGAGCTGGCCTTCCGCAAGCACCAGCGGGCGACCCTCGGCGAGGCCCGGTGGGAGAGCGAGATCCAGCGCCTGCGGGAAGTCCTGCGCCGCCTCACCCCATAAGGATTCAGGGCTCATCCTTTACGTCCGGAGGCTGGCGATGGAGAGTCAAGGCGGATTCCCCCTGATCGCGCTCTGTCTGGCGCCGCCGCTGGCTTTCGGCCCGATGGTTCTCTACGCGGCGTTCGCCTGGTGGTTCGATCGCTTCGAGAAGGAGCCCCTCTGGCTGATCGGGGTCGCTTTCCTCTGGGGCAGCATCCCCACCGTATTGCTGTCCCTCTGCGCCCAGGTGCCGACCGTCGCCGTCCTCGGCGCGGCTCTCGGGCAGGGCGCGGGCAGCGCGCTGGGCGGCATTCTCGTTGCCCCCTTCACTGAAGAGCTCTTCAAGGGCCTCTTCGTCCTCCTGCTTTTCCTCCTGTATCGCCGGGAGATCGACAGCCTCTACGACGGCTTCCTCTACGGCTCCCTGGTGGGCTTCGGCTTCGCCGCCACAGAGAACGTCTTCTACTTCCTGGGCGCTGCTTCTGAGGGCGGGCTGTCCGGGATGCTCGGCAATTTCATCGGCCGGGCCGTCATCTTCGGCCTGAACCACGCGGCCTACACGGCCCTCACCGGCCTGGGCTTCGCCGCCGCCCGCCTGTCGCGCGCGACGCCGATCCGCCTCGCCGCTCCCGTCCTGGGATGGGGTGGAGCCATGGCCTTCCATGCCCTGCATAACACCGTAGCCACCCTGACCGAAGCCACTGGAGCCCTCCTGTTCTGCCTGCTATGGGTTCCTTTCGACTGGCTGGGGGCGCTGCTGATCTTCGCCATCGCCCTCTACGGGCTGACGCGGGAGCGGCGCTGGCTGCAGCAGTATCTTCGGGAGGAAGTGAGCGCCGGGGTGCTCCCGGAGGCCCTCTACCGGCAATGCGCCTCGATCTTCGGGCGGATCGGCGGACGGTGGGGGGCGTTGCTGCGGGGGGATATGGCGACCTTCTGGCGGCTCGGGCGGATCTATGCGCTGGCGACGGAGCTGGCCTTCCGCAAGCACCAGCGAATCGCCCTCGGGGAATCCCGGTGGGAACCGGAGATCCAGCGCCTGCGGGAGGCCCTGCGCCGGGAGATCGGGACGGCGGCGCAAACCTCTTGAAAGGTCCCAGAAGCGATCAGATCCCCGCCTGAGGGAGGTGGCCTTTCCCGGCCAGGGATCTTTCCCGGAAGGGCCACCTCCGGGCTGGATATCGTTCGCCCACGAGCCATCCTCTCCATCCCTCCCTCAACCCTCCGATGACGCCGCCGGGGGACCTTCCATCCACAGCCGGAGGATGCGCGGCAGATCCCCGAGGTCCCGGAAGACCCACTGGCGCATGGTGGCCGGATCCGTCACCCGGCCGTGGAGCGCCCCGTCGGGCTCCTGGAAGAGCTGCACCACGTAGATCCGCATGACCCGCCGATGGGGCGTGGGTTCCGTTCCGGTCATCCAAGCCTCCAGAGCGCATCCCGTTGGATTCGACCCGCTCATAACGGGCAACCATGGGAACCGGACAGGCGCGACTTCGACAGCCCACCCCGCGATCCGAACGGCCGGGCCGCCGGATCAGGTCGACGTTCCCACCGCCCAGAGCCCCCACAGGAGCGCGCCGAGGAGCCCCCCGAGCCGCCCGCGCCACCCGGGGCCGTGAAGCCCCAGGAAGGGAAGGGCCGCGAGGAGGGCCCCGGCGGCCTGAAGGAAATACGCCGCGCTCAGGAACTCCACGGGGGTCCGGCTGTAAAGGCGCTCCAGCCATCCCCCCGCGAAAGGAAGGACCGGCAGGGGGACGATCCACAGGGCCACCCGGAAGCCCACCGCCCCCAGGCCGATCCAGGCCCCATACATCCAGCGGGCGAGCCGGGAGCCCTCCGGAGGCGGGAGGAGCATGCTCCCGGCCAGGAACGCCATGGGGGGCAGCCAGCGATCCTCCAGGGGCAGGACCGCCGTTAGCGGGACCATCCAACCGTAGCCCAGCAGGAAGGGCCGAACGGGGGAGATCCCGCGATCCTCCTCCAGCCCATGGGCCGTCTGGAGGGCGGTGAACACGAGATAGGGGAACCCCCACACGGCGGCGCCCAGCAGCGGCCAGAGGGCGCTCGCCCGGATGAGCGCCTCGGGATCGGTGAGCTGCTGGACCATGACCACGGTGAGCAGGAGCAGCGCGGCGGCGACGACCTCCTCCAGCAGGTCCTCCGCGTCCTCCCGCAGCTCCTGCAGGCCCTTCAACGGCTCCCACGTCCACGCCAGGACCACCAGCAGCAGCGGCCACCATTGCTGGGGCAGATCCAGATCGAGGGCGCCGAAGAAGGCCTGATAGAAGGCAAACAGGAAGGCCACGGCGCCCACGGTGAGGGCCACATATCGCTGTCCAAACGAAAGGGGATCCATCCGCCGCCGCATCCAGAGCCCGGCTGCCCCCAGGATGAACAGCACCCCCACCGCGGTCCGGGCCGCCAGATAGGCCTCCGGGGGCCACTCGCGGATCCGATGCCAGATCTCCTGATAGAGGGAGAACATGATCATCCGCCCCGGGGCGCGGATCAGGGAGTCCAGCAAGAGCTCCGACCAGAAGGCGGGAAGGGCCAGGACGCCCAGGGCCAGGGTCAGGAAGGGCAGAAGGCCGAAGAGGTGCGGGCGCGCCTGGAGGATCCCCATCCGCCGGCTCCAGAACCGGCCCAGGCGGGCCCCATCCTCCACCAGGTTGGCTCCCAGCCACAGCCAGACGGGGACGCTCAGCCCCCATACGGCCTGCAACATCCCCCGGATGCCCTCCCCCAGCGCCGCGGGAGAAGCGCCCCACACGACCAGATAGGGGGCGATCAATCCCGAAGCGAGGAGAAGACCCCGGATGCTCCGGGACAGGCGGAGGCGCTGCCAGAGGGGCAGGACGGCGATCCCTACCCCGATCAGGGACTTCAGGGCCAGGCTGAGGGGCAGCGGGCGGATCGGATGGGGCGGGAACTGGGCCAGGGCCACCGCCCACAGGACCCGCCCGGGCCACCCCTCCAGGGCCGAGCGGGGATGGGTCCGCTCGAACAGAAAAAGGGCGAAGGCCGGGATCAGCACCCACCCCAGGGAGGGGCCGGTGAGCAACGGGACGCCCATGTAATAGAGGGTGTATAGCGTGGTCAGGAACCGGAACGCCGCCGGCAGATCCCATGCGGTGACCACGAGCAACACCCAGAGGAAGGCGACCCAGAGGGCGAGAAGCCCCGTCCCCACCGGCCGCTCCAGCCCCGCCCGGGCGGCAGCCCCCACCCCGGGGATCGTGAGGGCGAACGCCAGGCCGATGGTCCCCCCCAGCAAAAGGATCCACGCCCATCCCCGCCTCCCCATCCGACGCAGGTCCGCCAGCAGGCCGAGGCCGCTCTGCTGAGGCTCCAGCGTGAAGATCCGAACCGCGTCCACAAAGGCCTGACGGAGCTCCATCAGCCAGGCGGACATCGTTCCCCCTCAGCGGGAAGGGAGCTCATAGAGCTGCAGGCGATCTCCCCACGGACCGGAGGCGAGGAGCACCGCAACCACGCGGCCTTCCTCCAGCAGCGCCATCTGCCAGGGGCGCGGCGGCAGGACGGCCCGCCCGATCATCCGGCCGCTCGCCGTCTCCCAGACGTAGAGCCGCCCTTTCGGATTGCCCTCCCCCACCCAGTCCGCCAGCCCGACAATCCACTGCCCATCCGGGGTGAACTGCAGCGCCTTCAGGGACAGCGGGAGATTCCCGAAATCCCCTTCCATCTCCGGCTGCAGCTCCAGCTCGACCTGCAGGTCCAGCCGCACCTTCTGCTGCTCCGCATCGATAGCGATCCGCCACAGGGCGACGCGGGTCGGGAAGGGCACTTCGTAGCCCTGGTCCTCAAAGGGCTGCATCTCATTCTCCGCCGCCGCCAAAAGCCGGCCGTCCGGTGAGAGGGCGATCGCCGTAAGGGGATCGAATGAAATGGATCCCCACCACTCCCCGGTGTGGGTATCCCACACCGCCAGATCCGGGCTTTCCCGGGTCATCTGGAAGATCAGGCGCTCGTCCGGGGTCATCACGAAGGAATTGGCAGGCCCATAAAGGTTGAAAGAGACGGCCCTCCGCCCGGTCTCCACGTAGTAGCCGCTCAGGGTGGATTCCCCGCCGACCAGCAGCAGGGTGCTCCGGGGGGAGAAGGCGATCCGCCGCACCTCCTCCTCGGGGGACAGCACCAGGAGCGTCCGCTGCCCCTCGACATCCCACACCCGCACTTCCCCACTGCGCGAGCGCAGGGCGAAGAACCGTCCATCGGGGGCGAACACCAGCTCCTCGATGCCCTCCGGGGCCGTGGGCCCCTCCGCGATCTCCCCGGTCCGGGGATCCAGAAGCCCGGTCTGGCCATCTGCGGCGAACAAGGTCAGACGGCCATCGAGGGCCACCGCGATCGCGATTATGCCTTCCACCCGGATGTCATGCCGGAGCCGCAACCCCCCGGAGGCGGACGGCGGGGAGGTGGGCGCAGCGCCGGGGGTCGGCGGGGGAGGCTGGATGGAGATGGCCGTCGGCGTCCGGCCGGGGGTGAGCGAAGGCCGCGGGCCCGCGGTGGGAGCCGGGAGGGTCGGCGATGGGCGAAGGAGGGACGGCAGGGATCGATAGGCCAGGAGCCCGCCGGCCAGCGCGAGGCAGGCGCACATGACGCCGAAGGCCAGCGCCAGGCCGCCGATCAGAAGGGTGCGTGCACGCATCCATCTCCTCCTGCGAGGGCTGTGCTCCTATCGTTTCCCTTCCCAGGCCGCCGGGAGAGGGGCCCGGCAGGCCGGGCAGTGTCGCCATCCCGGATCCACCTCCCGAGCGCAATAGGGACAACGGAACCGGGCGGGCTGGCCACACCCGGCGCAGCGGACCGCCCCCCGCTCCAGCCGCTGGCCACAGTGGGGGCAGCGGAAGACCACCGGGGCCTCGGAGGGGAGGATCGGCGGCGGCCCCTCCAGGGTCCGGGCGAGGGTTCGAGCCACCGCTTCCACCTCCTCCCGGGCTCGCGCCCCCAGATCCGGCGGCGGAGCGGGTCGGGGAAGGCGGGGCCGCCAGCCCCCGACGGCCCGCCTCAGAGCGAAGGGGAGGAGCCAGAGATTCAGGGCCAGGGAAAGGGCCAGCAGCCCGAGCAGGCCCAGCGCCCCGATCCGCCCCCCGAGGATCCCATCCAGGGCGATGGCCCCCACCCCACCGATCACCAGACCCCAACGGATGGCTCGCAGCATTCGCCGCGCTCACGAAGTAGGGCCATGTTCCGGGGGGAACGGCAGATAGGGCGAAAGGATCGGCCCGAAGGTCTCGCTCAGGCGGGCGAAGAACGAGCGAATGGCCTCCGCGACCGCCCCGCCCACCACGTCGGGATGACTGCGGATGTAGGCGGCGATGGCCCCGAGCAGGGCCATGATCACCAGGGCCAGCGCCACCCACTCCAGCGTCTGCAACCCCCGGGCGTCCCGGAACAGATCGAAGCCCGGGATCCGCCATGACCTCCGGAAGGGCTTTCGGAACGGGATCTCTCCGGTGAACATGGAGTTCCTCACGATGCGGTTTTCCAGCTTATCCGCCGAGCTTCGCCCCGCAGGCCGGGCAGAAGCGGGCCTGAGCCGGGAGCTCCGCCCCGCACTGGGGGCAGAAACGATAGGCGCCGCCGGGGGCCGCCTCCCCACCCGATGCGGCGGGGGCGGTCGTGGACTGAACCGCGCTGACGTAGCGCTGGGCCTCCGTATAGCGGCCGGCCACCCAGGCCGCCGTGTCCGCCGGCAGCGCCGCCCCTGTGGCGATGAAATACTGGATGAACTCGAACGTTCGCTGGGGGAGCCGGCTCTGCTGCCAGGCACCGTAGGCGGCGGTGAACAGCAACGGCCAGAGGAGGAACAGGCCAGCCCCTGCCGCCACGGCCTTGTCCACCCACTTGCCGGCCCCGATCTCCACCTGCAGGCTGTCGCCCTGCCGGCGCAGCACCACGTTCAGGGCCGAGGAGACCCCCAGCAAATTCCGCCAGGTTTCCTCCTGGCGGGCCTGGATCACCACCCCGCCCTGGGGCAGATCCAGCACCTGCACGTCGAACTTCTGGGCTCGATACCAGTCCGCCAGGGCCTGCACCAGCCGGCCCATATCCAGATTCGGGGCGTGGAACACACGCTGCTCGGGCATGGCTTCGCCTCCTCAGGCGGGGTTCTGGAGGAAAAGGGTGGTCTGCATGGCGTTCAGCACCGCCAGCTCCAGCAACAGCTGGGTGATCCGCTCGTGGAGGGCATCGCTGAGCTGCGGCTCGATCTCCCGCAGCAGGGCCGCCACCCGCTCGGCCTGGGCCCGGACCTCCTCCGGGTCGATGCGGCCATCGGCGATGGCCCGCTGCCAGGACTCCATCCGATCCACATACTGCTGGAAGAAGAGGGCATCCCCCTCCTCGCTGAACCAGCTGATCCGACCCATAGGCGCCTCCCAATGCGCGGATGCGGAACGATTTTCCTCCATGCCTGGGAACAACCTGTGAACAAATCCGGACGGACGCCGTTCGGATCCCCCCGCGGGGAGCGGGACGGGGCGATCCCCCCTTTCATCCTTCCCGAACCATGAAGGGCCAGGCGGGGAGGAAAAAGGCGGGGCCGGGGCGACCGCCGTCGGCCGCCGCCCCGGCCCCAGGGATCCACCAGGCGTATCGGCGATGAGCGCCCCCAGGTCATCCGTCGTCTTCATCGTGTGGGTATTCCCTCGCCGATAGACCCTGTCGGTCCTGAGCCTTGGGGCTTCTGCTCTGAGTCCTTTCGCAAACTCGAGATCCTCTCCTCCAGCTTCCTCGCCACGGCTTCTGCTATTGAATTTATCTGGTCCTCTGATAACCCTGGGCTCTGCTCCTCCCCCGCGCCCTCCGCTTCCCGCTTCTGCCACAGCTCCTCCGTCTTCTCCACCATGCGATCCAGCAGGCGCTCCGAAAGACCAAAGAGCGCCCCGAGGGCCAGAAGGGGAACGGCGTCTATCGTCAGGGAGATAGGCGGGACCAGGCTTACGGAAAGGTCTCCGAGCGCCTCTTGCATGGAGAGGACCCCCTGGCTCTGCAGGAGGGCGAGGAGGTGCAGGCCGGCCCAGGCGCTGAGGGCCCCAAAGAGCGAGCTCGGGAACACCTGGGCCCACGAAAGCCCGTAATCCGGCGTCTGAGGGCTGCCCCGGTAAATCCGGGAGAGGCGGCTCAGCAACCCGCCCGTGGCCCCCGCCAGCAGGATCGGCCCGTAGCCCGCCGCCACCATGACCATCCCGACCAGCAGGCCCACGATGACCATGAAGGAGAGCAGGTTCTGCATCTTGAGCACCCGCGCGAATCGCTCATCCCGCGCCTCGTAGAGATCGGCCAGGAACCCGGAGAGGATCGCCCGGGCATCCCCAACTTCCTGCTTTTTGGGTGTCTGCTCCTGGAGATCCGCCCGGTCTTTCGCTTCCTGCTTTTCAGGTGTCCGCTCTTTGGAACCCGCCTGGTCCTTCTGGTTCTTTTGGTCTGCCGGCTCTTTAGAACCGATCAGTTTCATGGCCTGATCGAGGGCCTCCTTCCACACCTCCCGGCGCTCCGGGGGAAGCTCCGCAAGATCGCCCTTCGCCCGCAGCAGCCGGGCTCGCAGGTGGGAAACCGACATCGCCTCAACGGCCAGCCGCTCTGCGGTATGGATCAACCGCCAGGTGCCCAGCTCCGCCCCGCCGTTCCAGGCCAGCACCGCTTTCACCCGATCCCCGAAATTCCAGGAAACCGCCCGCTCCGCCTCCCGAAGCAGCTCCTGGACCTCTTTGAGCAGCGCCTCGACCGGATCCAGAACCACCTGCTCGGAGGGGGTGGCCACTTCGGGCCGCTCCTGTTCGAGCCGGATGCGGCGGCGGGTCGCCTCGATTTCGGCGCGGGTGTATCTCCGCAGCATCCCGGCCACCAAGAAGGCCCGTGTGAACAGGAAGGCCAGGGCGTAGAGCAGCCAGAGAAGGACGCCCACCCAGATGGTCCCCTCCGCGCAAAGCCCGAAGAAACAAACTGAGTTTTGCATCCCTCCCCTCCTTTTCATCCCCAGACCGAAGGGACAGCCGGCCCCCCGCCGCCCCGCCCGCCGCCGGTCCACCTCCCGCCCGGCCTGACGGGGCGGCGGGGACAGCTCCTCTCAGGGCTGAAAGCTCCGGCAGACCAGGGGCAGGTAGAGGGAAAATAACGGGCACAGGGCCGACGTCTGGGTCGGGGGCGTCGTCTCATGATAGCCGCTCGTGCCCGAGGCGTCTATCTTGACGGCATGGATGTCGCCGACCCCAAAGCCGTTCGTCCACCCCACCAGGAGGAAGCCCCCGTCGGGGGTCGCCACCGCTTTTAGTGCGGTGCCGAGCTGGTGGAACTCCAATTTCCAAACGATGGACCATCCGTCGCCACCGCTTTTAGAGCGGTGCCGAGGCACCGCACTCCAAAAACTCCAAAAACTCCAAAAACACTCCAAAAACTCCCCGAAGGAAGCGGGTATGCTCCGGCAAGCGGGGCGCTTTAGCGGCCCCTCAGATACCGCTGGGCCAGTTCGATTACCTGCTCGGCTTGCCTGCGCGCCCGGGGCACCCCAGGCGTTAGCGGGATCGTCAACTCCTCGCCCCAAACGCCCACCAGGCGTCGCCTCCCCGGGGTGTCCGGGAGCCCTAACCGCTGCATGAGCCGCGCCGGGTCTTTCAGGCGGACCCGAAGTTCGACCCGCGTCCACCACGGCCAGCGTATCCAAATTTCCCGCACCTGAACTTCCGTGATCTCTTCCCACGGGATCTGGCAGCCCCCGGTCCTCATCCACAGGGTGAGCAGGCTGCTCGGGTTCACCCAGAGCCCCTGCGGACCAGCGGCCAGCAGGAGCTGCCCGCCCTGAAGCCCCCTCCAGCAGAAAAGCAACGCCCCGAGACCAAACAACCCGAGCATCAGCCCGCCCGCCAGCCACTCAACCGGCCCTTTTCCTCCCCGGATCAGCGCCCACCCGAAAGCGGCCAATACCAGGCAGAGGACCCCATACCCGAATTCCCGCACCCTGCTCGTGGAAATCTGCACCTCCATTTCCGAAAAGCCGGACGCCATCCCTGCACCCTCCCCCGGTTCGACAAACACGGCAGGAGCTGACAGCCCCCGCTATGACGGATCGTTCCCAGCACACCCCCGGTCGCCCCCGCCGGCGGAAGCCAACCCCCCCGCGGGCGTCTCGCCGGTGCAGGAATTCCAGGGCGATCGGGCGATCCCTCCGCGCCAAAGCGTTCCCGGATACGCCGGCAAAGGAAAAGGGGGAAAGCCCTCGTCCCCCCTCTCCGCCCGAGCAAGGCCGCGCTTGCCGCCCGGATGCGGACGAAGGAGACCCCCTCCCGCAGCGCCAGCCCGCAATCTACCGGAGGCGTGGGAACAAAATGTGAACAGGCCGAACTGGGTGGGGGGCACGAGGGGCGGGGAGATGGGAGACCGGAGGGGGTGCGGCGGGGGTCGGCTCAGGCCTCGCGGCCCAGCCGGAGGACAGCCAGGAAGGCCTCCTGGGGGACTTCCACGCGGCCGATCCGCTTGAGGCGCTTCTTCCCTTCCTTCTGCTTCTCCAGCAGCTTCCGCTTGCGGGTGACATCACCCCCGTAACACTTGGCCAGCACATCTTTCCGCATGGCCTTGATGGTCGCCCGGGCGATGACCCGCCCGCCCACCGCGGCCTGGATGGCGACGTCGAAAAGCTGACGGGGGATCACTTCCTTCAGCTTCTCCACCAGCGCGTGCCCTTTGGAATACGCCTGCTCCCGATGCACGATCAGCGCCAGCGCGTCCACCGGCTGGCCGTGCACCAGGATGTCCAGCTTCACCAGGTCCCCCGCCCGATAGCCGATGAACGCGTAATCCATCGAGGCGTAGCCCCGGGTGCGGCTCTTGAGCGGATCGTAGAAATCGATGATCAGCTCGGCCAGCGGCACCTCCGCCTCGATCATCACCCGCCGGGGATCCAGATAGGTCATGTTCTGATAAACCCCCCGCCGCGAGGTGATGAGGTCCATCACCGGCCCGATGAAATCCGCGGGGGTGATGATCGTGACCTTCATCCACGGCTCGCGGATCTCCTCGATCTGCGAGGGATCCGGCAGATCCGAAGGACGGGTGATGGTTTTCACCGTCCCGTCCCGCAGCACCACCTCATACTCCACGCTGGGGGCCGTGGCCACGATGTCCAGCCCATATTCCCGCTCCAGGCGCTCCTGGACGATCTCCATATGGAACATCCCCAGGAAGCCGCAGCGAAAGCCGAACCCCAGGGCCTGGGAGGTCTCCGGCTGGAAGACCAGGGCCGCGTCGTTGAGCTGGAGCTTCTCCAGGGCCTCGCGCAGCAGCTCGTAATCCTCGCCCTCCGAGGGATAGAAGCTGGCGAAGACCATGGGCTTGGGGGGGCGGAATCCGGGAAGCGGCTCCGGGGCCGGCCGATCGGCCGCGGTCAGGGTGTCCCCCACCCGGCACTCCCGCACGGACTTCAGGCCGGTGGCGACATAGCCCACCTCACCGGCCTCCAGGCGGCCCGTTGGGGTGAAGTCCGGGGTGAAGACCCCGATCTCCACCGGCTCACTGGTCACCCCCGTGGACATCACCATGATCTTCCGCCCCATGGCGAGGGTTCCGTTCACCACCCGCACATAGGCGATGACGCCCTTGTAAGGATCGTAGTGGCTGTCGAAGATCAGGGCCTGAAGGGGGGCCTCCGGATCGCCGCGGGGCGGCGGGATCCGCTGGACCACCGCCTCCAGCACCTCCTCCACCCCGATCCCCAGCTTGGCGGAGATCCGCAGGACCTCGGACTCGGGGACGCCGAGGAGCTCGGCGATCTCCCCGGCCACCTCATCGGGCCGCGCGGCGGGCAGGTCGATCTTGTTGACCACCGGGATGATGACGAGATCATGCTCCAGGGCCAGATACAGATTGGCCAGGGTCTGGGCCTCGATCCCCTGGGTGGCGTCGACCAGCAAAACGGCCCCCTCGCAGGCGGCCATCGCCCGGCCCACCTCGTAGGAGAAATCCACGTGGCCCGGCGTGTCGATCAGGTTCAGCACATAGGTCCGACCATCCCGCGCCGTATACGGCATCCGGACCGCCGAGGCCTTGATGGTGACCCCGCGCTCCCGCTCCAGGTCCATAGAATCCAGCACCAGCTCCACCCCGTTCCGGGGCTGGATGAGGCCGGTGCGCTCCAGGAGCCGATCGGCCAGGGTGGTCTTGCCGTGGTCCACGTGGGCGATGATGCAGAAATTCCGGATATGCTCCAGCCCCATCGTTCTTCTGCTCCCGTCCGGAGAAGCGACTCCCTCCCTTATCCTACCCCCCAGGGGAAGAGGCTCCTTTACTTCCCCACAGACGGGGGAAGGGGGATATGGGAGACCGATGAACCGAGCGGCCTGGGAAGGCAGGCGGTTATCCGGAGCCGAAAACCTCGTTCGAGGGTGGGGGCCACCGCGGGTGGCCCCCACGCTGAAGCTCCCTTATAAAAAACTGCCCAAACCCCGGCCCCTCATCGGTGTGCATCATACCCGGGGCGGGAAAAAGGTGTCAAATGGATCCCGCCGATGGAAATCGGCCTCCAGCGGCGCGGTGCGCTGCGCGTCGGCCTATTGCGTCGATTGAAATCGGCCTCAAAAGGCGCTCCGCGCCCCGCGTCGGCCTGGTGTGCCAATTGAAATCGGCCTCCTTAGGCGCTGGCGCACCCCGCGTCGGCCTCCGCCGACGCGATCCCTTCCGGCCGGCGCAGGCCGTCCATCGGCCGCCAAGCCTCGGGAGGTCGAATTCATTCGACACCCCCCGCGCGCCCCACGTCGGCCTGCGCCGACGGCCGGCGAAGGCCGGCCATCGGCCGCAAGGCCTCAAGAGGTCGAATTCATTCGACGCACCCCCGCGCACCCCGCGTCGGCCTCCGCCGACGCGATCCCTTCCGGCCGGCGGAGGCCGGCCATCGGCCGCAAGGCCTCAAGAGGTCGAATTCATTCGATGCCCAGATCCCTCAAGAACGAATGGATTCCGCACGTCGACCTGTTCAAAGGTAAGATAAAGAAGCCGCATCACCCGTATCCGGGGAAGGACGGGCCTCCGCCAGCGCCTGCTTCGGGTCCGGATGAATATCTCTCCGAGGAGGTTGGCCATGCGCCGACGCCTGCTGCTCGGGATCATCCTGGGGTTGGGGATCGTGCTCCTGCTCCTTCTCGCAGGGGGCGCCCTCGCCTTCTACCGGGCTTCCCGCCAGCCCTTCCCCCAGATCCACGGAACCCTCCGCCTCCCCGGCCTGCAGGCCCCGGTGACCGTGATCCGGGATCGCTGGGGCGTGCCCCACATCTATGCCTCGAACCTCCACGATCTCTTCATGGCCCAGGGCTTCGTTCACGCTCAGGATCGCTTCTGGCAGATGGAGTTCTGGCGTCACATTGGAACCGGCCGTCTCTCCGAAATGCTGGGGAAGACCACCCTGAACCAGGATCGCTTCATCCGCACCCTGGGATGGCATCGGGCCGCGCAGCAGGATCTGGAAGCCCTGGGGCCCGAGGAGCGGGCCATCCTGGAAGCCTATGCGGCCGGGGTGAATGCTTACCTGGAACAGCATCGCGATCGCCTGCCTCTGGAATTCACCCTCTTCCGCCTCTTCGGACGGCGATGGGAGATCGAGCCGTGGCAGCCGCTCCATACCGTGGCCTGGGCCAAGGTGATGGCCTGGGATCTGGGCGGGAACTGGGATGACGAGCTCCTCAACGCGCGAATCGTCCAGAAGATCGGCCCGGGGCGTCTGTCAGAGATCGTCCTCCCTTATCCCCCCGACCGGCCGATTATCGTGCCGACCGCTGTCGTCGAAACCCCGCTCCCGGAGGAAGCGGCCCGCGCCTGGCTGGACCTCGGGCGGGAGCTGCGGCGGATCACGCTGGGTAACGCCCCGGACCTGGGATCCAACAACTGGGTGGTGGCCGGCTCGCGTTCGATCACCGGGAAGCCGATCCTCGCGAACGACCCCCATCTCAGCATCCAGATGCCCAGCATCTGGTATGAGGTGGCCCTCCATTGCGAGCCGGTCACGCCCGAGTGTCCCCTTCAGGTCGCCGGCGCCTCCTTCCCCGGTGTCCCAGGCGTGGTGATCGGCCACAACGACCGCATCGCCTGGGGTGTGACCAACCTGGGGCCGGATGTGCAGGACCTTTATATGGAGCGGGTCAATCCCCAGAACCCTCTGGAGGTGGAATTCCAGGGGAAGTGGGAGCCCGTGCGCGTGATCACGGAGGAAATCCGCATCGCCGGACAGGCGGCGCCGCTCCTCCTCCCGGTGCGGATCACCCGCCACGGGCCGGTGATCAACGATGTGGTGGAAGCCCTCACCCGCACCCAGACCCTCTACGCCTTCCGCTGGACCGCCCTGGAGCCCTCCCGGATCGTGCGGGCCCTCCTGCGGTTGAACCGCGCCCGGAACTGGGAGGAATTCCACGAGGCCCTGGCGGACTGGGATGTGCCCGGCCAGAACTTCGTCTATGCGGATGTGGACGGCCATATCGGCTATCAGGCCACCGGCCGCGTTCCCATCCGGGCGAAGGGGAACGGCCTGCTCCCGGTTCCGGGCTGGAGCGGGGAGTATGAATGGGTGGGGTATGTTCCGTATGAGGAAATGCCCCGGCGGCTGGATCCGCCGGAGGGCTTCATCGTCACCGCGAACAACGCCGTGGTGGATCCCTCCTACCCGCATTTCCTGGCCGCCGTGTGGGATTACGGCGACCGGGCGCAGCGGATCGTGGACCTCCTTCGCACGAAGGATCGCCTCTCCATCGAGGACATGGCCACGATTCAGAACGACACCTTCTCCCTGGCCGCCCAGGCCATCGTGCCCTACGTGCTGAACCTCTCCTTCGAGGATCCCCTGGCCCGCCAGGCCCAGGAGCTCCTGCGGGCGTGGGATTTCCGGGCCGCGCCGGATCAGGCCGGGCCCGCGATCTTCGAGACCTTCCTCAAACATCTGCTCCACGAAGCGTGGGTGGATGAGCTGGGCGAGGAGATCCTGCAGGATCTGCTCACCGGGGGCAGCCACAACCGTTACTGGGCCCGCTGGGCCCTGGCCCAGCCGGACCTCCCCTGGTGGGATGACCTTCGCACGCCCCAACGGGAGACCCGGGAGGACATCATACGGCGGGCCTTCGAGCAGGCCGTGGCCGAGCTGCGCGCGCGCCTGGGTTCCGATCCCCGCGCATGGACCTGGGGGAAGGTCCACACGGCCACGTTCACCCATGGCACCCTGGGGCAGTCCGGGATCCGGCCGATCGAGGCGATCTTCAACCGCGGGCCCTATCCGGCCCCGGGGACCAGCGCGGCCGTGAACAACATCGGTTTCAACGTCCAGAAAGGGTTCGCCGTGCGCAGCCTGCCCTCCCTGCGCTTCATCGCCTCGACCGCCCAGTGGTCCGACAGCCGCTTCATCCACACCACCGGCCAGTCCGGGCTTCCCGGCCATCCGCATTACGATGACTTCATCCCGCTGTGGCTGAAAGGGGAATATCACCCCATGCTCTGGTCCCGGGAGGAAGTGGAGCGGAACGCCGAAGGGATCCTGAGGCTGCAACCGTGAGAAGCTCCGGGAGGCAGGGGAGGAGGCCTTCGGCGGCCTCCCCCGCCTCCCTCTCCGAGCCTGTGGAAGGAGGTTTCCGATGCGCGTGCTGATCACCGGAGGAACCGGGTTCCTGGGCCGGGCGCTGGCGGGACGCCTGCAGGAGGCCGGTTATGAGGTGATCGTCCTCTCCCGACGGCCGGAGCAGGCGAGGCTGCCTCCCGGCGTGCAGGTGACGCGCTGGGATGGGCGCACCGCGACCGGATGGGCGGACCTGGTGGACGGCGCCTTCGCCCTGATCAACCTGGCGGGCGAAAGCATCGGACAGCGGTGGACGGCAACGGTCAAACAGCGCCTTCGAGAGAGCCGTCTGAATGCGGGCCGCGCGGTGGTGGAGGCGATCGCCGCCGCCCGCACCAAACCCCAGGTCCTGCTGCAGGCCTCGGCGGTCGGATATTACGGCCCGCGGGGCGATGAGCGGCTGACGGAGGAGGATCCGCCCGGAAACGACTTCCTGGCCCGGCTGGCTGTGGATTGGGAAGCCAGCACCCAGCCCGTGGAAGCGCTGGGGGTCCGCCGGGTGATCCTGCGCACCGGCCTGGTCCTGGAACGGGATGGCGGCGCCCTGGCCCGGTTGTTGCCCCCGTTCCGTCTGTTCGCAGGGGGGCCGCTGGGGAACGGACGCCAGGGCTGGTCGTGGATCCACCGGGCGGACTGGGTGGAGGCCGTGAGGTTCCTGATGGAGCGCCCGGACGCCCGCGGACCCTACAACCTGACCGCCCCACAGCCGGTCAGCAACGCGGAGTTCTCCCGCACCCTGGGCCGGGTTCTGGGGCGGCCCTCGTGGCTTCCGGTGCCGGCGCTCGCCCTCCGGCTGATCTTCGGCGAGGGGGCGGACTTCCTGCTCACCGGGCAGTTCGTGCTCCCCCGGCGGCTGCTGGAAGCGGGCTTCACGTTTCAGTATCCCGATCTGGAATCGGCGCTGCGGGCCATCCTGGGCGGAGAAAAACGCCCGGGCCGGGGCTTGTGAAACGATCGGGCGCCGCCCGGTTAAAATGGAACCAGCGAAAAAGCCACGCCGCTGGCCTCCCCCTAAGGGCTTCCGGGGCGATCCCCCTCCCCGGATTGGAGCTCAACAGCGGATGCCCTGATCGGGATCTATGGGAAGGCCTGGGAGAAGAGGACCGCCATGCTCAAGCCGGGGACATTGCTCCACGGCCGCTATAAGATCCTGCGTCCCATCGGACGGGGAGGAATGGGTGCCGTCTATGAAGCGGAGGACACCTTGCTGGAAGGCCGCCGCTGCGCCATCAAGGAGATCCTCTTCAGCTTCGAGACGGACCCGGCCTATCGGGAACAGGCCCGCCTGCAGTTCTACCGCGAGGCGAGCGTCCTGGCCCGGCTGGATCACCCGAATCTCCCCAAGGTTTCGGACTACTTCTCGGAGGGCGATCGCGATTACCTGGTGATGGACTTCGTCCCCGGCCGGGATCTGCGGGAGATCATCGATGAGGCGAAGGAGAGCGGGCGGTTCCTCGACGAGCGGACGGTGTTACTCTGGGCGGAGCAGCTCTGCGATGCGCTGGATTACCTGCACCGTCAGGAGCCTCCCATTGTGCACCGGGACATCAAGCCCTCCAACATCAAACTGACGCCGGATGGCCGCATCAAGCTGGTGGATTTCGGTCTGGTGAAGCTCCTGGCGCCGGACGAGGAGCGAACCATCACCATCCTTCAGGGGCGAGGCACGGCCGCGTATACGCCGCTGGAGCAGTATGGCGGCGACGTGGGCCACACGGATGTCCGCTCGGATATTTACGCCCTGGGGGCGACGCTTTATCATTTGCTGACCAACACGCCCCCCCCGGATGCCCGGCAACGATTCCTGAAACCCGACTCCCTGGTCCCGCCCCGGGCGATCAACCCACGGATCTCCCCCCGGGTGGAGCGGGCCATCCTGAACGCGATGGCCATGCATCCGGATGACCGCCCGCCCAGCATCGCCGCCTTCCGGGCGGAGTTGCTGGGGACCGCCCCGAGCGGCCGCTCGATCGAGGTCTGGGCACCGCCGGAGAGCGCGTGGGAGATCCTCTGGCGCCGGCACCGGCTTCTGGTCCTCGCTGCCATAAGCGTCTTCCTGATCGCCCTGATCGCCACCCTGCTCTATGGGTGAGCCGCTGGACTACAGATGCGCCTCTGCGACCAGCCGGCGCACAGCGTCGGCATCGGCCTGACGGAGCGCTTCCTCCGCCAGGGCGCGGGCCGCGGCCATCGACCAGCGGCGGATCGTCGCCTTCACCTCCGGCACCCGCACCGGGTTCACGCTGAGCTCCTGCACCCCCAGCCCGATCAGCACCGGCACCGCCGAAAGATCCCCCGCCAGCTCCCCGCAAACGCCGACCCATTTCCCGGTCCCCTCAGCCGCGGCCGTCACGTGGCGGATCAGACGCAGCACCGCCGGATGCAGCCCATCGGCCAGCCCGGCCACCGCCGGGTTGGTCCGATCGGCCGCCAGCGTGTATTGGGTCAGATCGTTCGTCCCGATGCTAAAAAAATCCACCCAGGGCAGAAAATGCTCCGTGAGCAGCGCGGCGGCCGGCACCTCCACCATTATCCCCACCTGCAGATCCTGCGGCAGGGGATTGCCTTCCGCCGCAAGGGCGGCGCGCACCTCCTCGAAGAACTCCCGGAGCCAGCGGATTTCCTCCACCGTGCTCACCATGGGGAACATAATCCGCAGGGGGAATCCCACCCCGGCGCGGAGCAATGCGCGAAGCTGCCGACGCAACAGGTCCGGATGCTGCCGGGAGAGCCGCACGCCCCGCACGCCCAGGAACGGATTGGCTTCCGGGGGCATCGGAAGGTAGGGCAACGGCTTGTCGCCCCCCACATCGAGGGTGCGCACCACCACCGGCTTCCCCCCCATCGCCTCCAGCAGGGCCCGGTAGACGGCCACCTCCTCTTCCTCCGTCGGCGCAGCCGCCCGATCCAGGTAAAGGAACTCGGTGCGCAGCAGGCCGATGCCGTCCGCCCCCTTCTGGAAAGCCTCCCGGGCGTCCTCCATGCTTCCCACATTGGCCGCCACCTCGATCCGGACGCCATCCCGGGTCTGGGCCGGCTCATGGGCGACGGCCTCCGCCTGCGCCCGCTCCTGAAGCCACACCGCCCGCCGGGCCTGGGCCTGACGCACCATCTCCGGGTCCGGCTCCACGTCCACCCACCCTGCCTCGCCGTCCACCAGCACCAGCGCGCCGTCGGAAACGGTCCGAAGCTCCGCTCCGATCGCCACGACCGCCGGCACCCCCAGGCGGCGGGCCAGGATCGCCGCATGGGCCGTCGGCCCTCCCCCTTCCGTAATGAACGCCAGAACCCGCCGGGGATCCAGACGGACGGTCTCAGAGGGCAGCAGATCATCGGCCGCCACCACCACCGGATGATCGGGCATAGTGAGCACCTCCGGGCTGCCCGTCAGATGACGCAACACCCGGTTCCCCACATCCCGAACATCCGCCGCACGGGCCTGGAAATAGGGGTCCGGCAGCGCGGCGAGCTGGGCTGCGAAAGCCTCCACGGCTTTCATCCATGCCGCCTCCGCGGAGGCCCCTGCGGCGAGCTCGGCCTCCACCGCGGCCATCAGCTCCGGATCCCGGAGCATCAGCTCCTGGGCTTCAAAGATCGCCAGCTCCTCCGGCGACAGGCGATCCCGCTGGCCTTCCCGGAGCGCCCTGAGCTCCGCCGCCGCCTGCTCCTGGGCCCTCTGCAGCCGCATCCGCTCGACCGCCGCGTCCTCTCCGCGCATCCGCGTCGCGATGGGAAGGGCCCGCCGGAACCACCAGACCGGGCCTGTGGCGATCCCCGGGGAAGCCGGGAGGCCCTGCAGACGGCGGCTCATCCCCCATCCTCTCCGAATCGGGATTCCACCAGCGCCTTCAGCGTGGCGATGGCATCCGCCTCGTCCGGCCCCTCCGCGGCGATCTCGATCACGTGGCCGTGTTCCGCGCCCAGGGTGAGCACCGCCAGGATCGCCTTCGCGTTCACCGGGGGCGTCCCACGGGTGACGTTGCGCACAGTGATGTTCGACCGGAACCGGGCGGCGGTCTGCACGAAGAGGGCCGCCGGCCGTGCGTGCAGGCCGACCCTGTTCGTTAACGTGAGCGTAACCTGCTGCATCCCTCCCGCCTCAGGTCTCATGGATTCCGACGCGTTCTTCATCCCTGGGGCACCTTGGGCATCCGGCAGGCCTCGACCGCCGATGCTTCGATCTCCGCCGCGGTTTTACCGATCGAGGCCTCCACGGCGGCGACGATCGCGCCCTCCACCAGCGGCGCCTGGCTTAACCGGATGCGGGGACGAACCTCCGGGGCCAGCATCTCCATCGCCATCTGGGCCCCCATCACCGCGCTGCCCAGATCCATCAAAACCAGGACCTCCTCTGCGCGGGCGAGGGCCATCTCCAGCGCCTGACGGATCTGTTCCACATTGGTGCCCAGGGTGTGCTCATCCAGGCCGCCAGCGGCGAAGATCGGAACCCGGCCCTGCACCATCTGCTCGGCCAGCTCTTTCACCCCTTCCGCCAGTTTCGCGCTATGGGCCACAATCACCAGGGCGACCATAACGACCTCTTACCGGGCGGAGGATGCAGGGGCCTGCTCGCCGACCAGGGCGGTCACCAGCTCCCGGCAGAAGGCCGGGATGTCCGGAACCACACGGCCCCAGACCAGGTTGCCATCCCGGAAGGCCGGCTCGTCCACCCAGATGGCTCCCGCGTTGATCAGGTCATCCTTGATCCCCAGGCTTCCGGTCGCCCGATGCCCCCGCACGATGCCCGCGGAGATCCCCACCTGCCCGCCGTGGCAGATCATCGCCACGATCTTCCCCTGCCGATAGGCCTCGCGGACCAGGCGGAGGACCGCCTCGTAGCGCCGCAGCTTGTCGGGCGCCCAGCCGCCGGGGATCACCACCGCATCGAAATCCGCCGCGGAAACCTGATCGGCGGCCACATCCGCTTTCGCCGTGAGCCCCCCGCTCTTGCTGCGGACGACCTTCCCGGCCTCCAGCCCCACCACGGTGACCGAGGCCCCTTCCTCCTGAAGGCGCATCAACGGGACCCAGAACTCCAGGTCCTCGAAGCCCTCCTCCACCAGGATCGCCACCTTCCGGCCGCTGAGTCGCATGCCGTTCCACCTCACCTAAGGATCTCCATGCTCATATATATCCCAACACGGATGGGCGGATCCCCTCAACCCGCCAGGGGCACCTTCGGACCGGTAAACCCACACGCCGGGCACTCCTCGACCTCCCAGATCCGCTCCAGGGCCGCGGCGTCGATCTGCTCCGGCGGGCCCTCGCGAAAGCCGACCGCCCCGCACCGGCAAGCATACCAGCCCGGCGGGACCCTTTCAAAAGAAAGGGCGGGCCCCAGATCGACCTCCTCCACCCCCATACGCCATCGGGCATTGGTGAAGAGGCGGCGGCAACCCGCGGCGCGAAGCTTGCGAATATAAAGGGGAAAGGAAGCGCAATGCCGCATCAGGAGGACCGCCGTTTCCACAGGGGGAAAAGGCCAGGTTCGCGCATCCGCCCAGACGATCGTCAGCCCCCCCGAAACCTGAAGCGGGCGCTCCCATTGCAGCGCTTCAGGGGAGATCCCGAACGCGCGGAGGCTCGTAGCCAGCAGGGCCCACTGGCGTTCCACCGCGACCACCTGGCACCCCCACTCGGCCATCCGGAGCGACATGCGAAGATCTCCGGCCCCGATGTCCAGCACCCGCTCCCCTGGCCTGAGCCGGGCCAGGATCCAACCGTAAACCTCTTCCTCGTAAGGAGCCCACAGCGGCTCCCAGTCGCGGATCAGGCGCCCCGCGATCGAATCCACCACGAGAGCCACACCCCATAACCGATGATCCCAAGGCCCAGCAGGGTCAGGCCTCGTTTCAGCCAGCGATCCGTCCCCGGCCCGATCCCCAGATCCAGGAGGATGGCCCGCACCCCCATCAGCGCGTGGGCGGTGACCACCACCAGGAAGAGGATCTCCCATGTGAACACCACCGGATGGGACAGATACGCCACCACATCCCGGTAGGTTCGCAGGCCGCCTTCCACCACGAAATGGTTGAAGACCATATGGAGCGTCAGCAGGATCAGCAGGAGCAATCCGGTGAAAGCTTGCCAGATCCACATCTCCGGACCTCGGAACGTTCAGGATATGGGCGACCTGGATCCTCAGGAAGGCGAACCGCCTCGCCTCTGCCGGCCCTTAACCCCGGAACCCCCGGGGATGGGCAATGCCCTGGGGGCCTGCCCCGAAGAAAGTGGGCCCGCTGCCGATCCGCTCAGCCTGCGATCGTGAAGATGGCGTATGCCGCGATCGCGGTCACCAGCAGGGTCAGGGCCATGACCCCCCAGAACAGCCGCGCCTGGTGGGGCACGCCGATCCCCAGGCCCAGCAGGGTCACACGAACCCCGTTCAGCGCGTGATACAGGATCCCCAGGATCAGAAGGCCGTCCAGCGCCAGAAAGAGCGGGGACTTCGCCATGGCGATGAAAGCATCCCACGCCTCCGGACCCTGGGCGAGCAACCGCAGCACATACAGATGGATGAACAGGTAAATCACCAGGCCGATGCCCGTCAGGCGCATGAGCAGGAAGGCCAGCCCTCCCTCCCGCCGGCCACGCAGATCGACCCATCCGCTTGCGCGCTTCCAGCGCGGCGCTTCTTTCATCGCCCACCTCCGATCCAGCGCCGGAACCTCTCCGCGATCAGGCGACGGCGCAGGCGACCGATGGCGGAGGCCGGATCCACATTCGAGGGGCAGACCGCCGTGCATTCCATCGCGGAGTGACAGCGCCAGGCCCCATGCGGATCATCGGCCAGCGTCAGCAACCGGGCGGTATCCCCGCCCCGGGGCTCCTTGAGCATCCGCTCGATGGCGGCCAGGGTCGCCGGCCCCAGGTAAGCCTCATCGGCGGCCATCACCGGGCACGCCGAGAGGCACAGCCCACACTCGATGCAGTCCTCGAAGCGGGTGATCCGCTCGATCCCCTCCGGCAACGGACGATCCGCGGTGAGCTCATCCTGACGGACGATGGCGAACCCCACCTCCGCCATCCGTCGCATCATGGGCGAGACATCCACCAGGAGATCCCCCAGCCAGGGGAAATGTCGCAACGGCTCCACCTGGATCGGCCGATCCGGGGAGAACTCCCGAAGCGGGGTGATGCACATCAGGCGTTCGCGGCCGTTCACCCGAACCCCGCAGGCGCCACAGGAGGCGTGGTGGCAGGCATGCCGGAAGAGCAGGCTGCGATCCTGCTCGGCCCAGATCTTCTCCACCGCGTCAATGAGATAGGCTTCCGCAGGAAGCTCCACCCGATAGATTTCCAGCCGGGGGGAGCCCCCCGGACGCCCCCGGAGCAGACGCAGCTGCCATGTGGGCATTCGCGGGTTCCTCCGGATCGGGAATTGGATAAGCGCCGTCGGGCTTCGACCGGGAAGGCAGGATGGCCCTTCCGCCCTGGGAAGGGGAGGAAAGATCCTTTCGGGCTGATCCGGCCCTCGTTTCCTAATCGAAGAACGCCCGATAGGAAAGTAAGGGCACCTCACGGGTCCGGCATGGGATCTCCAGCCCCAGCTTGGCGCACACCACATCGACCGCTTTCTCCGCCATCGCCCGCGCGGTGGTCATCTTCCCCCCGGTGATGGTCACAAAGCCCTCCACCCCGTCAGCCGCGTGATCAAAGCACTCAAAGGTGCGGGAGAGCTCCCGCCCATCCGCGGCGACCCCTCGCCGCCCCACCAGCGGCCGGGCCACCGCGAAGATCCCCCGGATCCCTCCCCGGGTGTAGCCGGGGATGAAGCGCTCCGCCCGATCCAGCAGCAGGCGCACGTGGTCCTCCGGGATTGGGATGAAATCCGGATCCTCCACCCGCCATGAGGTGGTCCCGATGATCGCGGTGCGGCGCTGGGGGACGATGATGTCGCCGTCGCCGGGCATGTTCAGGCGGTTGATCACCATGCGGTTCCAGCGCCGACCCACCGAGATCATCACCCCCGCCGTGGGCACCACGGGGACATCCACCCCGGCCATGGCGGCGATGCGGCCAGACCACGGCCCTGCGGCGTTCACCACGATATCGCCCCCGATCACCCGCTCCTCCCCGGTTCGACGATCCCGCACCCGAACGCCCGCCACCGTCCGACCCTGGAAGACGAAATCCACGACCTCCGTATAGGTGAGGACCGTGGCGCCGTTGCGCCTGGCCGTCGCCAGGAAGGAGAGGCAGAACCGGAAGGGCTCGAAGACCCCATCGGGAACCTGGACAGCGGCCAGGATGTTCGGGTTGAGGTGGGGCTCCAGAGCCAGGGCCTGCCTCACCGGGATCTCCCGCGCAGGGATGCCGCACTCCTCACAGGCGGCCAGGAACCGTTCCTTCCACGCGAGATCCTGTTCATCCAGGGCGACGAACAGACCGTCGTTCAGCTCCAGGGCCTCCGGCATAATGCGCCGCAGGATCATGTTTTCCTCAATGCACTCCCGGGCCGACTCCGGATCCCGCATCGCATACCGTCCCCCGGAGTGCAACAAACAGTGGTTCCGCCCGGAGGTCCCCGAGGCGACCTCACCCCGTTCCACCACCGTCACCCGGAACCCTCGAAGGGCCAGGTCATGAGCGACGGCCGCTCCAGTCGACCCGGCTCCGATCACAATAACGTGATAGGACATCACAGCGCCCTTCCTCCTCCAGAGGCGCGTTCGGGCGGGCCCTTGAGCCCGCCCGAACGCGGAACCTGTGGGTTGGGCTTCCTGAGCGGTGCTCTCCGTTCAGAGCTCCACCCAGCCGAAGGAGCGCTCGACCGCCTTCTTCCACCCGGCGTAGAGCTTCTCCCGGGTCTCAGGATCCATCTTCGGCAGCCAGCGCTTGTCCTCCTTCCAGTACTGGCGGATCTGCTCCGGCCCGCTCCAGAAGCCCACTGCCATCCCGGCGGCATAGGCCGCGCCCAGGGAGGTCGTCTCCGCGATCACCGGCCGGACCACGGGCACGCCCAGGATATCGGCCTGGAACTGCATCAGCAGCTCATTGTAGACCATCCCGCCGTCCACCCGGAGCTCGGCCAGCTTGATCCCGGAATCCGCATACATGGCGTCGAACACGTCCCGGGTCTGATAGGCCGTGGCCTCCAGGACCGCGCGGGCGAGGTGGCCCTTGTTGATGTAGCGGGTGAGGCCGACGATCACCCCCCGGGCGTCCAGCCGCCAGTAAGGCGCGAAAGCGCCGGAGAAGAAGGGGACGAAGTAGATGCCCCCGTTGTCCTCCACCGTCCGCGCCAGATCCTCGATCTCCGCCGATCGGGAAATCAGGCCCAGATTGTCCCGCATCCACTGAACCAGGGCGCCGGTGATGGCGATGGAGCCTTCCAGCGCGTAGATGCACGGGCCCTTGCCGAACTGATAGGCCACCGTGGTGAGCAAACCGCTCTTGGAGGGAACGATGTTCGTGCCGGTGTTCAGGAGCAGGAAGCACCCGGTGCCGTAGGTGTTCTTGGCCATCCCCACCTCCAGCCCGGCCTGGCCGACCAGGGCGGCCTGCTGATCGCCCAGGTCCCCGCACACCGGCACCTCCGCGCCGAAGAGGCCGCCCTTCGGGGTCCTGCCGTAAAGATCCGGATCCGAGGAGGGGCGGATCTGGGGCAGCATCTGGCGCGGGATGCGGTGGATCCTGAGGATGTCATCGTCCCAGTCCAGCGTGCGCAGGTTCATCAGCATGGTGCGGCTGGCATTGGAGACGTCGGTGACGTGGGCGCCGCCCTCCGGCCCGCCGGTCAGCCACCAGATCAGCCAGGTGTCGATGTTGCCGAAGAGGGCCTCGCCCTTTTCCGCATCCTCCCGCACGCCGGGGACGTTATCCAGGATCCACTGGAGCTTGGGGCCGGAGAAGTAGGTGGCGATGGGAAGCCCCGTCTTCTCCCGATACATCGCCTCGTAGCCCTCGCGCTGGAGCTGGGCGCAGATCGGGGCGGTGCGGGTGTCCTGCCAGACGATCGCATTGTAATAGGGTTTGCCGGTGCGCCTGTTCCAGACGATGGTGGTCTCGCGCTGGTTGGTCACCCCGATGGCGGCGATGTCCGCCCCGGTGATCCCGGCCGTGGCCAGGGCGTTCTTCACCACCTCCTGGGTCCGCTCCCAGATCTCCATCGGGTTGTGCTCCACCCAGCCGGGCTGCGGGTAGATCTGCTCGTGCTCCTTATAATCCGAGGCGATCGCGTTGCTCTCATGGTCGAAGATGATCGCCCGTGTGCCCGTAGTCCCCTGATCGATCGCCATCACATACTTCGCCATGGCGACACCTCCCTTTCGTCGACGAGTTGGCTTCTTGCCCTTTCGAACCGCCATCTCCTATCTCCTTTCAGGTCGCGTTGGCCCACGTATCGGCGGCCGCCTTCAGGATAAGGTAAGAGGAAGTGGCCCCCGGATCCTGGTGGCCAGCGGAGCGCTCCCCGAGATAGCTGGCTCGCCCCTTGCGGGCCACCATGGGGATGGTGGCCTTCATCCCCTGCTCCGCCGCCTCGGCCATCCGCTGGAGGGCCTTCCCGAACGAGTCGCCGTTTCGGATGGCCTCCTTGAAGGCCTCGAGGGCGGGCAACAGGGCGTCCACCATTGTTTTGTCGCCCGGGCGGGCCTGGCCTCGGGCGATCACCCCGTTGATGCCCGCCTCCAGGGCCTCGGCCCAGTCCTCCGGGGTCAGCATGAGCTTGTTGGCGGTCTTCACGCCCAGCTGCAGGAAGAACGTGCCGTAAAGGGGCCCGCCGGCCCCGCCCACCGTGGCCACCAGGGTCATCCCCAGGGTCTTCAGGATGGTCCCGATGTCCTTGTCGGCCACCGAGGGCAGCTTGGCCATAAAGGCCTTGAATCCGCGATCCATGTTGGCCCCATGGTCCGCGTCCCCAATCGCTGCATCCAGCTGGGTCAGGTAATCCCGGTTCTCCTCCAGCACCGCCGCACAGCGTTCCAGCCAGGCCACGACGTCATCCCGCATCACCGGCATCGTCCAGGCACCTCCCGTCCAGGTTTGAATCACCGGGGATGGGAGGTGGCGGCCGCCTGCCGCCACCTCCCGGATGCTCACATCCCCCAGCGCAGCGCCGGGGTCTTGACCGGATGATCCCACAGCTCCAGCATCTCATCATCCGCCCGGAGCAGGGTGATGGAAGTCCCGGCCATCTCCAGGGAGGTGATGTAGGCCCCCACCAGGTTGCGGACGATCTGGATGCCGGACTTCTCGCAGATCTCCGCGACCTTGCGGTAGACGATGTAGAGCTCGCTCAGCGGGGTGCCGCCCATGGAGTTCACCATGCAGATCACCCGGTCGCCGGCCTTGAAGGGGAGATCCTTGAGGATGGGCTCCATCAACCGCTCGACGATCTCATCGGCCTTCTTCAGGGGCTCGCGGTAGCGGCCGGGCTCCCCGTGGATGCCGATGCCGATCTCCATCTCGTCCTCGCCCAGCTCAAAGGTCGGCTTGCCCACGTGGGGGACCGTGCACGAGGTCAGGGCCATCCCCATCGAGCGGCCATTCTCCGCCACCCGGCGGCCCAGGGCGGCCAGGCGCTGGAGGTCATAGCCGCGCTCGGCGGCCGCCCCCAGGATCTTCTCCGCCAGCACCGTGGTCCCGGTGCCCCGGCGGCCCTGGGAGTAGAGGCTGCTCTCCACGGCCACGTCATCGGCGATCAGCACGCTCTCCACCTGGAAGCCCTCGCCCCGCAGGAGATCCGCCGCCATATCGAAGTTCATCACGTCCCCGGCATAGTTCTTCACGATCATCAGGATCCCGGCGCCCCCGTGGACCATCTTGGCCGCCTCATACATCTGATCGGGGGTGGGAGAGGTGAACACCGCCCCGGGGCAGGCGGCGTCCAGCATCCCGTAGCCCACAAAGCCCACGTGCATGGGCTCGTGGCCGCTCCCCCCACCGGAGATCACCGCCACCTTCCCCGGACGGGGCGCGTCCGCGCGATAGACAAAGTTGGGGTTAAAGTGCACTTTGATCAGGTCCGGATGGGCCTTCGCCATCCCCTCCAGCGCCTCAGGGACCACATTCATCGGATCGTTAATGAGTTTTTTCATGATCGCCCTCCCCGAAGATCCATAGGGGAAACCGAGGGGGAGGCATGGGGCCTCCCCCCACCTGCCGCATGGCCGTCACATCCCCAGGGCCACAAACAGGAGGGCGCCGATCAGGCCGCCCACGATGGGGCCGACCACCGGCACCCAGCTGTAGCCCCAGTCGGAGTCACCCTTGCCCGGGATCGGAAGCACCGCGTGGGCGATCCGCGGCCCGAGGTCACGGGCCGGGTTGATGGCATAACCCGTGGGCCCGCCCAGGGAGAGGCCGATGGCCCACACCAGGAAGCCCACAAGCAGGGGAACCCAGCCGGCCGGAAGATTGTTCGCCACGATGGCCAGGACCCCGAAGACCAGCATGAAGGTCCCGATGACCTCGGTGATGAAGTTCAGCGCGTAATTGCGGATGTTCGGAGCCGTGCAGAACACCGCGCGCTTGAGGGCGGGATCCGGTGTCTCCGCCCAGTGGGGATAATACGCCAGCCACACCAGCACCGCGCCGATGAAGGCGCCGATGAACTGGCCCACGATGTAGAGCGGAACGTCGGACCATGGGAACTTGCCGACCGCAGCAAGGGCGATGGTCACGGCCGGGTTGATGTGGGCCCCGCTGATGCGGCCCACGGCATACACGGCCATGGCCACCGCCATGGCCCACCCCGTGGTGATCACGATCCACCCCGAGGCCTGGCCCTTGGTCTTGCCCAGGACGACGTTGGCCACCACGCCGTCGCCCAGGAGGATGAGGATCATCGTGCCGATGATCTCCGCCACCCAGGGTGCCATGGTTGCGCTCCTTTCGCGAATGAGGGGATTCGGTCCATGGTTCCACGCTGACCCCACCGCGCAGGACGGTGGATCCGTCCGCGATCCCACACCCCTGGCGATCCGCTCCGCTCTCGCGCGCTACGCACCTCCTCGCTCACGAATCTGGACCTACAAGTCCACCATCTATCTTGAGCCAACGGCCTCCATCCAGACAAGCCTCTCGGAGAGAATGTTTCAATCTGAAACATTCTGCGCTTGAGATTGTTTCATTATGAAACAATTTGGGGCCGGAAGACGGTCTATCGTGTTCTAACGTGGCGATCCCAGGGGTTGGACGGGGCGTCGAGATGGGTGTTGGGGTCTCAGGGGGTATTGCAGAGGGATACCCCGGAGGTATAATATGGCATGACAGTTGACAAGTCATCTGTCCGGACAGGAGGCTGCCATGGCGCGGATGGTGGAAGTTCCGGAGTATTCCCTGGCTCCCTCGGTGGAGATCGACCCCCGGACTTCGGCGCTGATCGTCGTGGATATGCAGAACGATTTCGTCCACCCCCAGGGCAAGCTCTTTGTCCCGGATGCCCCGGCCACGATCCCCCGGATCCGCAAGCTCCTGGATCTGGCCCGCTCCAGCGGGATGTTCGTGGTCTTCACCCAGGACACCCATTATCCGGGAGATCCGGAGTTCCCGATCTGGGGAGAGCACTGCCTGGCCGGCACGTGGGGCTGGGAGATCGTGGAGGAGCTGAAACCCCAGGAGGGGGAGCTGATCCTTCCGAAGCGGCGCTATGACGCTTTCTACGGCACGCCCCTGGAGCACGAGCTCCGGCTGCGGGGGATCCGCGATCTGGTCATCTGCGGCACGGTGGCCAGCATCTGCGTGCATTACACGGCGGCCAGCGCCGCCCTGCGCTGGTTCCATGTGATCCTCCCTGTCGACGCGACCTCCGCCCTTCATCCTTTTGACATGGAAGCCGCCAACCGCCAGACCGCGTTCCTGTTCCGGGGCACGCTGACCACGGTGGACGCCATCCGGGTGCGCTCGCCGGTGGCCGCCTGAAGGAGGCCCGCATGGCCATTCGGGGGAAGCCCGCCGAGCGCCTCGCGGGCCCGGAGGCGCGTCGGGCGCAGATCCTGGAGCTGTTGCGAACGGCCGGCCGGCCCCTCACCGGTTCAGAGCTGGCCCAGTGTCTGGGGACCAGCCGGCAGGTCATCGTGCAGGACATCGCCGTGCTGCGGGCGGCCGGGGTGGAGATCCTGGCCACGCCCCGGGGATACTGTCTCCCCAGCACCCGGCCGGCCCATCGGATGCTGGTGGCTGTCCGCCACACCCCGGATCAGACCGAGGATGAGCTGACGCTCCTGGTGGATCTGGGCGTCGAAGTGGTGGATGTGATCGTGGAGCACGCGATCTATGGGGAGCTGCGGGGGAGCCTGCACATCGCCTCCCGGGAGGATGTCCGTCAGTTCATGGAAGCCCTGCAACGGACGGGGGCCCGGTTGTTGAGCGAGCTGACCGGCGGGCTGCATCTGCATACCCTGGAGGCGCGGAATCCGGAGGCCCTGGAACGGGCGCGGGAGGCGCTGCGGCAACGGGGATATCTGGTGGAGTGAAGTCCGGGGTTCCGGGGTGGTGGGATTCGCCCCGTCCCCCACCCCGGCTTCTCCGAGAGGGGCTTTATTCCGCATCCGCCGGATCGTGCCCTTATCTCGTCGGGAACGGAGGTGCTTCCCATGGCCGCTCTGACGCTGACCTTCGAGGAAGCCATCGATCGAGTGGGCCTGGGCCGGTTTCAATACAGGCTGATGGCGATCTGCGGCGCGGGATGGGCGGCGGACGCCATGGAGGTGCTGCTGATCTCCTTTGCCCTGCCGGCCATCCGACAGGAGTGGGGGCTGACCACGGCCCAGGCGGGCCTGCTGGGCACGGCGATCTTCCTGGGGATGCTGGCCGGCGCCTGGTTCTGGGGAACGCTCTCCGATCGCATCGGACGCAAGCTGGGGTTTATCCTGACGGTGCTGATCGACTCCGGATTCGGCCTGCTTTCCGCCCTTTCCCCCAATTTCATCACGCTGGTCCTCCTGCGCGCCCTGACCGGCTTCGGGGTGGGCGGCACCCTGCCGGTGGACTACGCCATCTTCGCCGAGTATCTGCCGCGGCAGAAACGCGGGCGCTATCTGGTTTACCTGGAGGCCTTCTGGGCGCTGGGGGCGCTGATCGCCGCGGGATTGGCCTGGCTGATCGTGCCGCGGGTGGGCTGGCGGCCGCTCCTGGCGATCTCCGCCCTGCCCGGCCTCATCGTCTTCTGGATCCGCCGGTATGTCCCCGAATCCCCGCGCTTCCTGCTGGTCCAGGGGCGCGAGGAGGAGGCCCGGGCCGTTCTGGCCCAGGTCGCCCGGGAGAACGGCGTTTCGCTCCCGGATGGGATCCGATTGGTGGCGCCGTCGGCGCCCCCGGTCACGGTATGGGATCTGTGGCGCCGGCCTTACACGCGGACCACGGCGCTGCTGTGGCTGATCTGGTTCGGGATCTCCCTGGGCTATTACGGCGTCTTCACCTGGCTGCCCTCCCTGTTCGTTCAGCGCGGATTGACCTTCCTCCGCTCCTATGAATACATCTTCATCCTGACCCTGGCGCAGCTCCCGGGTTACTTCTCGGCCGCATACCTAGTGGAGCAAATCGGACGGCGGAGGACCCTGGGGCTGTATCTGATCGCCAGTGGGGTCTTCACCTATCTGTTCGCCGTGGCGGTCTCCCTGCCCGCCTATGTGGCGGCGGCGATCTGGATGTCGTTCTTCGCGCTGGGGGCCTGGGGCGCGCTCTACGCTTACACGCCGGAGGCCTATCCCACGCAACTGCGCACGACGGGGATGGGCGCGGCCAGCGGGATGACCCGGGTTGCGGGAGCCCTCGCGCCGACCCTGGGGGGATACCTGCTGGGGGTCTCCATACCGCTGGCCCTGACGGTTTTCGCAGCCGCCTATGGGATCTCGGGGCTGGCGGCCTTATCGCTGCCCTACGAGACGAAAGGCCGGCCTCTGGCCGACGTGGTGGGGGAGATATAGCGGCTCTTTTCATGGCGGGTGGGCACGCGGAGGGCGTGCCCACCCGCATCGAACCCGAAGGATTGAAATGCCCGGGAGCACCGGCTTGACAACCCCCCCCGGCCGTGTTAAATATTAAGTGGAGAGCCGAGATAGCTCAGTTGGTAGAGCACCCGGCTGAAAACCGGGGGGTCGGCGGTTCGATTCCGCCTCTCGGCATGGACTGCGCGGGCGTAGCTCAGTTGGTGGAGCGCCTCCTTGCCATGGAGGAGGTCGCGGGTTCGAGTCCCGTCGCCCGCTCTGGCGGCGTAGCCGAGTGGCCCAGGCAGGGGTCTGCAAAACCCCGGACGTGGGTTCGATTCCCACCGCCGCCTCTCCTTACCATCCAGCGCCCCGGGGAGAGAACCCCGGGGCGCTTTCGTTTGGGGCCCGGGCGAATCCCCCGGGATGGGGCCGGATCGATCCGCGCTCTCAGGGGATATCCGCCTAACGCGGCGCGGGGCGGGCCGGGGTCGTGCGCGGAAGCCGGTTCTGCCAGTCGAAATAGCGGACCCGATTCGGGTCGGTGCGCTGTTTCTGGAGCCAGTCCTCGAAGGCCTGCTGCTGACGCGCCTGCAGATAATAAGACGACAGCTCCCGATCCTCCCGGCCCGCCACGAACACGATGTGATAGCCCACCGGCGAGGTGATCACGGACGTCGTCGACAGCACCGGTGTGGCGAACACGATTTTCTCCAGTTCCGCTCCATACAACGACCCCAGCCCGCCTACCGGCGTCCAGCCCATGTTCAGAGCAGTGGCGCTGACCACCTTGCCGGCCTGCACATCCGCGAAAACCTTCTCAAAGCCCTCCGCCTGAACCCGGCGGTAAAGCTCGCTCGCCAGGTCCGGCGTCTCCGCGGTGATCATGCGAACATCCACCTGCTCCTCATGCGTGGGCACCTCCCGGGCGAAGGCCTCCCGCAATTGTTGCTCCAGCAACTCCGCTTCGATCATGGCCCGGTAATCCGTTTCCGTGAATCCGAGTTCCCCTTCCCACCGTTTGAGCTGGGCTGCATAAAGGGCCCGGAAACTGGCTTCCGACATCGGCGTGGGGGTGGGGAAAGGAGTGGGCTCGGGGGTCCCGGGGCCTGGAGTCGCCGTCGGCGTGGGGGACCCGGCCGGGGTCGGCGTCTCCCGAATGAAGCCGAAGCGTCGCTCGATTTCCCGATCGATTGCCTCCGCCGGGATCCGGATCCCGCGCCGTTCGGCCTCCGCCCGGATCAGCCGCTCGTCGATCAGCTGCTGGAGGACCGCCCGCCCCAGGAGGGTAGGATCGTCCAGCTGCAGGTTGATCTGATTGATCTGTTGTCGATAGAGAGAAGCGATGGTGGCCTGGGTGGGGTCATTCGGGTCGAGGGCGGCGATCTCCTGTTCCAGGATGGCCACCTGCCGCCGCAGCGAATCCTCCGCAAACCGGAACCGCTTCTGGAACTCCCGGGTCCGGATCGGCTGGCCATCCACAGAAGCCACCGGCTGATCGGGCCAGATCACCCGCTCGTAGAAAAACCCGCCGGCGAGGATCAGGATCACCAGAGCGACTACCCCCGCTGTGGCCAGCAGAATCCAGCGCTGGATCCGGGCTTCTCGCTCCGCCCGGGAGAGCGCCTTGCGGTTGATGCTGGTCGGTTTCCGAGCCATACCCGGATCATCTCCCGTGGTTTTGGGGAGCGGGTCCGAGCGAGGAAGGCATCGGGCCCAGCCCCCTTTATTTTCGCGGTGCCCTTCCCAGAGAAAAGCGCTTCGGAAATCGGGCGGGGCGCCAGGGGGAAACCCGCCACGCCATTCCTGCCGATAAACAAACGGGGCGCAACCTCTGCGCCCCGTTCGATGCGATTTCTGCCCCCGGGGTTGGGGGACGCCTTCGGCAGCTCCCAGCCCCGAAAACCCTCCGGGCCGATACGGTTGGAGCCCGGCCGGGCAAAGCCCCGGGGATCGGGAACCCGCCGGGCAGACTTACACCCCTCCCCAGCCGTATTTGCGCACGTGCTCCGCCGTGAACGGCAGAAGCCCCAGATGGCGCGCCCGCTTGATCGCCACCGAGAGACGCCGCTGATGCTTGGCGCATGTGCCGGTCTGACGGCGCGGCTTGATGCGCGCCCGTTCGTTCACGAAACGGCGCAGCAGATCCACGTTCTTGTAGTCGATCGCCACGCGCTCCACGCAGAAGTAGCACAGGCGCGGCGGCTGCACATAACGGCGCACCGGAGCGGCCTTCGCAGGGGCCGCCTGGGACGCCACAGCCGGAGCCGCGCCCTCCACCGCGGCTTCCACCGTCTCCGACGCGGGGGTTTCGATCTCACGCCGCTCTTCCGCCAAGGCAGACCTCCTTCAGAGATGTTCGTCAGGACTCAGGCCCGGGCGATCCGGCCGCCGGGATCCCCGGGCGGATGAGGTCTCAGAAGGGAAACTCTTCCTCAGCCTCTTCTTCCGCTTCTTCCTCCCCGAAAGCCGGGATCGCCGTGCGCCCCTCCCCCAGCAGGATCATCTCATTCGCCACCAGCTCGGTCCGGTAATGCCGGCGGCCCTCGGCGTCCTCCCAGCCCCGGGTCTGCAGCCGGCCCTCCACGTAGACATACATCCCCTTCCGGAGGCGCTGTTTGCAGATCTCCGCCAGCCCACCCCAGGCGACGACATTGAACCACTCCGTCTCCTCCCGCCGCTCCCCATTGCTGGCGATCCAGGTCCGTGGGGTGGCCACGGGGAACGTCGTCACCGGGCGTCCGTTCGGGGTGAAGCGCATCTCGGGATCCCGTCCAACCTGACCGATGATCATGACCTTGTTCAACCCACGCATTGCCGGACTCCACCCTTCATATTCCGTGCGCGCTCAATCCTCATCCAGGCGAACCAGAAGATGGCGAAGGATCTCCTCCGTGATCCGCAGGGTCCGTTCCAGGGGGGCTGTCGCCTGGGCCGGCATCTCGGCCCGCATGAGGACATAGTGGCCTTCCATCTTCTTCCGGATCGGATAACAGAAACGGCGGCGGCCCCAGGGGATCACTTCCTGGATCTGCCCGCCGTTTGAGGTGATGACGCTTTTGAGGCGTTCGATGACCTGATCCTGCTGCTCTGGAGTCAGCTCCGGATCCAGAACCACCATTAACTCATAGGGTCGAATGCGAGGCGCCGGTGAAACCAGCACGAGAACGTCCTCCTTCCCATGGGATTGCCCCCGCTCGAGGCGGGAGCGGAAAGGCGCAAAGCAGATGGTATCCTACCACGGATTCAGGGATTATGCAATGAGCCGCCTGTCCCGCAGTGACCTCCTGGCCTCCCCCCGCTATCCGAGAATCCTTTCCAGCCCGCTTCCCAGCCCGTAGCCCCCCAGAGCCCCTCCGGCCAGGAAAGGGAGCCCGGCATGGCTCTTCCCCTTTGTCAGAAACCCGCCGACCAGCATCCCATGGCCGATCAGGATCCCGATGAGCGTTCCCACCGCCGGCCACGGCGTGGGATGCGTCCGAAGGGCGGAAAGGGTTAAAACCGCCGGCAGAACCGCATCCCCAAACCCCAGGGCCAGGGTTGGGCTCCCCGATCGGGAGGGCGGGAGGTTCAGGGGGATCAGAAACATGAGAGGCACGCGCTCCCGGATCGCCCATTCCGCAAGCCGCTGCATATGCCCGAAGACATAAACCGCCAGCGCATCGTAAAGGATCATCACCAGCAGCAGGGCCACTGTGGCGATGGGGGTCCAGAGATGGCCCAGGTAGACCGCCGCCGCGCTGCAGATCAACAACCCCATCCCGTTCCACACCACCCATCCTGGCCGACGGCGCCACCCGAGCACCAGGCCGAGGGCAAGCCCCGCCAGGATCGGAAGGGCCCAGCGAGGGATCGGCCCGATCAGCGCGGCCAGCAAGAGACGGAGAGAGAACAGCAGAACCAGGGCCAGCGTGCCCCGCATAAAGGCCCTGAGGATCCCCTGAGAGCCTCGCCGCCTGAGCAAAAGGAAGGCCAGAAGCAAACCGAGGGCGATCCACCCCAGGGCCATCGGGACCGTGGAGAGGGCCTGTTCGCCAGCGGTGCGGACCGCGAGCTGCTCGGAGAGCTGACGGGCCACGGCCAGCGAGGGGTCAGCCGGAAGGGACGGGTGCCCGGCCATCAGGCCGGATTCCAGGAAACCGAGCCAGTGGACGGCCAGGAGGATGGCCATACCGCCGCCCATAGCCGCCGGCCCGGATGGGGGCGGCGAGGGTTCCGTAGAGGAAGAGCCGGAAGGCCGTTCCACCCGAGCCACCTGCAGGCGCAACCCATGAACCGCCAGCACGCGAACCCGCTCCCCCGCCGCGATCCGCCCCTCCGCCGATCGCGCCGTCCACGTCTCCCCCCGCACCCAGACCGTCCCCTCCGGATCCAGATCCGTCCGGGCAATGCCCTCCGCTCCGATCAGGCGCTCCGGGGTCTGAAGGGGAGGGCGCCGTCCGAGCTGCCGCACCAGGAAGGCCAGACCGAACGAGGCCGCGGCGGCCATCAGGGTGGTTCCGACGAGGACCACGGGAGCGATCCGTTGCCCGGCGCCGGGGGGAAGGAGGAGCATGCCGCCCAGCCCCAGCGCCAGGGCTCCGGACAGGCCGAGGTATCCGCCGCTCTGGAAATAGAGCTCCGACAGGAAAAGGAGGGCGCCCAGCAGGATCAGCAGGAGCCCGGCGGCGCTGATCGGCAGGCGCAGCAGGCCGATCAGCGCCAGGCCCAGCATCAACACGGCCAGGCCCTCCGCGAGCCCGGTTCCCGGGATGCTCCAGGCGGCGACGGCGGCCAGGATCCCACCCACCAGCAGGAGATACGCCACATTGGGATCCGCCAGCCAGGCCCACAGTTGCTGCAGGAGATCCATCGCGGCCACCCCGACTTACGTCTTCCGCAGGACGATCGCCATCGCCTCTTTCAGGCCCTCGAGGGCCGCGCGGCTGTCCTCATCCATCGCGCAGGCAATGATGCACGCATCCATATGGCTTTCCAGAAGGGTGATGATCGCCTGGTTGAGCGCGGCCTTGACCGCCGCCAGCTGCACCAGCAGGCTGTTGCAATCCTGGTGCTCCGCCAGCATCCGTCGAACGGCGGCCAGGTGCCCCTCGATCCGGGCCAGACGGGCGTCCAGGGCGCGCTCCTGCTCCGGCGTCAGATACACCTGAACCTGTGGCGCGGGGGCGGATCGAAGCAACGCGCCCCGCACCGATCCCCGGGATACCTTCGAGGAACGCTTCGCCATCGGACCTCCTCAAGCGGATCGGCCAGTTATCCGGGATTTTCTCGTCTTTCAGCATACCTGAGGAAGCCTATGAAAGCCAGGAGGTCCTCTTCAAGAAAGGGGAAGAGCGCCTGGGCCAGCCCGGTCGGATGCGGGGGCCCGGGGCTCCTCTTGCCAAAACCCCTGAAGGTTGCTATAACTAATAGCGCAGGGAAGATGCGAGGAGGCGCATGGCCTCTCAGCGCGATGCGTTCCAGCGCTGGCCCCGCTGCACAGGGACACCTTATCCTGATCAGGCTAAAAGGAGGAGGTCCGATGAACCGTTCACGCGCATGGTGGTGGCTTTCGCTGGTCGCCCTGGTGGGCTTGGTGCTTTCCGCCTGTGCCCCCGCGGCCACGCCAACCCCGCAGGTGATTGAGAAAGAGCGAGTGGTGGAGAAGGTCGTGACCCCGACCCCGGTGCCGCGCAAGGTGTTGCGCCTGAACCTGGGTCCAGGTGATGTCCCCACCCTTGATCCCTCCCTCGCCACGGACACCTCCTCAATCCAGATCATTGAGCTCGCCTTCGTCGGCCTGACCCGCCAGAACGAGGAAACCGCCGCGGTCGAGCCCGGGATGGCGGAGCGGTGGGAGGTCTCGCCGGATGGCAAGGTGTGGACCTTCTACCTGCGCAAGGGCATCCCGTGGGTGCGCTGGAACGGCCAGGAAGTGGAACAGGTCAAGGATGAGAAGGGCAACGTCCGTTACGTGACTGCCCACGACTTCTATTACGGGGCCATCCGCACCCTGGATCCCAAGACCGGCGGCGAGTATGCCTACGTGCCGGCCTTCTTCATCGAGGGCGCGAAGGAGTTCAACGAGGGGACCATCACGGATCCGGCCCAGGTCGGCATCAAGGTGCTGGACGATTACACCATCCAGTTCACGCTGAAGGAGCCGGTGGGCTTCTTCGCCAACATCGCCGGCCTCTGGATGCTGCGGGCGGAGCCCCAGTGGCTGATCGAGGAGAAGGGCGACCGCTGGACGGAGACCGGCGCCTACCACTCCTACGGCCCCTATGTGATGAAGGAATGGGTCCACGACAGCCACATCGTGATGGTCGCCAACCCCTTCTGGCCGGATAACATCCCCAGCGTGCCGAAGCCGAAGATCGAGGAGATCGTCTTCCGCATGCTGGATGAGTCCCCCGCGTTCGCCGAATATGAGGCGGGGAACCTGGATGTGGCCGGCGTGCCGCTTTCCGAGATCGACCGGGTGAAGGCCGATCCGGTCCTCTCGAAGCAACTGGTGATCGCGCCCGTCCTGTGCACCTACTACTACGGTTTCAACGTCACCAAGCCGCCCTTCGATGACGCCCGCATGCGGCTGGCCTTCTCCCTGGCCGTGGACCGCAAGGCCATCGTGGAGAACGTCACCAAGGGCGGTCAGGAGCCGGCCCAGTGGTTCTCGCGGCCCGGCCTGCAGGCGGCGCCCACCCTCCAGACCCACCCCAACCTCGGCGTAAAGTATGACCCCGAGCGGGCCAAGCAGCTCTTCCAGGAGGTCCTGAGAGAGTGTCTGAAAATTCAGCCTGGTGAACTACGCTCATGAAGGCGAGCCAACCGTCGGACCATCAAGCGTATCATGGCCGCATAAATCATCGTCTCA